>JAIFNF010000221.1 GCA_020047885.1 Gammaproteobacteria bacterium
GCGTCGGGTGAACTACCGGTGCAATGTGTTCAGCCCGAGGCCGTGCAACGCCCCAGCCGGGCGTGCGGGCGGCAAACTGCCGGGCGACTGCGGCAGCGGGAGCTTTGAGTCGCGGACATCCCGAACCACCCCGCCGCTACGCGCCACCCCTCCTTGGCGAAGGAGGGGATTTCAGGCCACGCTTACCGAACCGGCGCTTCATCATTCAGAGCGAAGACGGTCACCGCCCGTGGTTCCATCTGGAAATCATCGCCATTGCGCAGCAAAAATTCGCCCGGTGCCAACTGTGGACGCGCGGTATCGAGCAGGCAGCGCCACTGACTGGCACTGCGCACGGTGGGCATTTGCACCGGAATCGACGTAAGACCGGCGTTGAAGAAAATCAACAGCGTATCATCCGTTTCCGGATAACCGTCCGGAGTGAAATACTCCCCGGCATCGCCGGCCAGCAACATGCCAATGCACCGTGCCTTGGGTTCCTGCCAGTGGTAATCCGCCATGGCGCTACCGCCGGGGCTGATCCATTCCACATCGCGCAGCCCGTTGGTTTTGGAAATTTGCAAGCCATGGAGAAAGCGGGTGCGGCGTAATACCGGATGTTCCCGGCGTAGACTGATCAGTCGGCGGGTGAAGTCCAGAAACTCCTGTTCCTCCGGGGGTAAATCCTTCCAGTCCAGCCAGTTGATTTCGTTATCCTGGCAATAGGCATTGTTATTGCCGCCCTGACTACGGCCAAACTCATCACCAGCCAGCAACATCGGCGCGCCCTGAGCCAACAGCAGGGTCGCCAGCATATTGCGCCGCTGGCGCAGACGGAGTTGCTGAATAGCCGGATCGGTGGTTGGTCCTTCAACGCCGTAGTTATTGCTGAAATTGGAAGGATGACCGTCGCGGTTGCCTTCACCATTGACCTCATTATGGCGATCGTTATAGCTGACCAGATCAGCCAGGGTGAAACCGTCATGACTGGCGACATAGTTGACGGAGGCCCAGGGTCGCCGACAATCGTGTTCAAACAAATCGCTGGAAGCCAACAGATTCGGGGCCAGTCGCGAGAGCATCCCATCGTTACCACACCAGAAGCCGCGCACCGTGTCGCGGAACCGGTCGTTCCATTCGGCGGTCCCGGCGGGAAAACTACCGAGTTGATAGCCGCCCGGCCCAATATCCCACGGTTCCGCAATGATTTTGACCCGCGACATGGCCGGATCCTGGCGGATCGCATCGAAGAAGCCGCCGCCCCGGTCATAACCATAATCTTCCCGGCCCAGGGTGACCGCCAGATCAAAGCGGAACCCGTCAACATGCATCTCGTTGACCCAGTAGCGCAGGCTGTCCATCACCATCTGCAAAACGCGGGGGTGGATCAGATTCAGCGTATTCCCGCAGCCGGTGTCATTGATGTAATAGCGCCGGTCATCCGGGCGCAGCCGGTAGTACGAAGCGTTATCGATGCCTTTGAAACTGAGCGTCGGCCCCATCTGGTCACCCTCAGCGGTGTGGTTATAAACCACATCCAGCAGCACCTCGATGCCGGCGTCATGCAGACGCTTGACCATGGTCTTGAATTCCGCCAGATCGCCGCCGCTCAGATAGCGCGTTTCCGGCGCGAAGAAGCACAGCGTGTTGTAGCCCCAGTAATTGCGCAAACCCCGGTCGGTAAGAAACCGGTCATCCACAAATGAGTGCACCGGCATTAGTTCTACAGCGGTGATGCCCAGCGACTGGAGATGCTTGATAATTTCCGGATGGGCCATCCCGGCGAAGGTGCCGCGCAGGTGGTGGGGGATGCCCTCATGCCGGATCGTAAAGCCGCGCACATGGTTTTCATAAATGAGGGTTTGCGTCCAGGGAATTTCCGGTTGCCGGTCGCCCTCCCAGTTAAAAGTGGTGTCCACCACCACGCACTTGAGCATTTCCCGGGCGTTATCACGGGTATCGAACGACAAATCGGCGTTGCTATGCCCGACCTGATAACCGCAGTGTTCATCGCGCAGATGCAGCGAGCCATAGAATTGCTTGGCGTAAGGATCAAGGAGCAGTTTGTGGTGATTGAAGCGGTGGCCGATCTGGGGTTCGTAGGGACCGGAGACCCGGTAGCCATACAGTGCGCCCGGCCATAAACCGGGGACATAGCCATGCCAGATCTGGTCAGTATGTTCGGGCAGCACCAACCGTTCAATCTCGCGTTGGCCCGAGGAATCAAACAGACACAATTCAACTTTTTCGGCATGAGCGGAGAACAGCGCAAAATTGACGCCTTTCCCATCCCAGGTCGCACCGAGTGGGTAGGATTTGCCTGGCCAGACGCGAGCGCGCGACGACATAATGAAGCCTCCGTAGGTTTGAATGAGTGGTGATTAGCGCAGGTCGGCCATCGCTGGATGCCCGTCCCAATGGTTCATGATCAGTTCAATGATTTCAGGATAGCTGAAGGAAGGACAATATGGGGAACCCCCGTTGATGTCTGCGGTTTTTATATCATCATCTTTTGCGAAAAGGCATCCGATAGCGATGAACACGCACCGCAGGAAGAAACGGCTCATCCTCAATCCTCACATCAGCACGGCGCAGACGCGGATTCCTCAACAAGTCAGGCGCAGTCGGCACGAAATCCGGCAGCGACTCGCCCGGTTGCAAAGGGATTAAAATCGGCAGCGGTGTTTGCATCAACCGCCGCTCCACACCAGAACCTCCAAGGGCAGCAAAGACTACATTCGCCCGCAGATGAGGACAAACGCTACGCACCCGAGCCAGCATCTCATCCTCGGGAATCTTGACCAGTCGCTGCAATTCCTGATCGATCTCCGGAGTCTCGATCCGCTGTTCCAGCAAGCGTCGGGCATCAGCAACGCTGGTACGCTGAATCACCCGACCCTGTTTAGACCAGGTAAAGCCCACTTTCAACGGACGCCGGTCGAGAAGGGGAAGATGCCGGTAGGCTTGCTTGAGATTCAAGCGAGCCGCGCCCATTCGACGCATCGCGGCAGCGACGACTTCCTGACGGCGATGTAAGTCAGCCATCGCCGCCGTCGCCTCCGCGCGAGCTAGGAATTTCAAAGCCAATACCGCCGCCTTAAAATCATCCTTAGCCGCATTGCACGCATGAGCCTCCGCCATGGTTTCCGGACTGGCACCGACCAGGCCAGGGCACGTCAGCGTTTCCCGACCATCCTGACCATCCTCATACCACAACGCCCGGTAGAGTTGAATGGCCTTAAGCCGCATATCCAACCGATCCAGAACCTCCGCATCGGTGCGTGAGACCCAAACCGGCCAAATGGCGTCATGACGAACTGCCGTACAGAATTGATCAAGATGCGTTAAAAAAGCCTCGAAACTTTCCAGAAGCACTACACGCAATGCGGCGGACGAAGGGGGAGTTAACGGAGCAGACATTATGATTTTCCTTGTTATACCATCACCTAACAACGATTACAAAACCGGCAGTTCCAATCCCGCAAACAATAACTCTACTTCCTCAAACGATTGCGCCTGCTCCACCTGCCAAACCCGTTCACGAGTCAAATGGGAGGCAAAAAGCTGCATAAAATCGTACATATAGCAACGCAGAAAGGTACCCTGCCGAAAACCAATCTGGGTCATATTAGCCGCAAACAGATGTCCGGCATCCAGTCGCACTAAATCCCGATCGTAATGCGCGTCATACGCCATCCGCGCCACAATACCCACCCCCATCCCCAACCGAACATACGTCTTGATAATATCCGCATCCGTCGCAGTAAATACCACATTCGGTTTCAATTGTGCATTACGAAAAGCCTCATCCAACTGCGAACGACCCGTAAAGCCAAACACATAAGTCACCAATGGATATTGAGCAACATCCTGCAAAGTCAACGAATCCAGTTCTGCCAAAGGATGACCCAACGGCACCAACACACAACGCTCCCAAAAATAACAGGGCAACATGACCAAATCGGCAAAAAACTCCATGGCTTCAGTCGCAATTGCAAAATCCACCTCGCCAGACTGAACCAATTCCGCAATTTGCGCCGGCGAACCCTGATGAACTTGCAAAGTCACCGCAGGATAACGCTCACGAAAGGCTTTAATCACCGGTGGCAACGCATAACGCGCCTGAGTATGCGTCGTCGCGATCGACAAACTACCCCGACGATCATCACGATACTCTTCCGCCAAAATCTGAATATTGTTGACCTCCCGCAGAATACTCTCCGCCTTGGCAATAATCTGACGACCCACCGGCGTAACCTCGGTCAAATGCTTACCATTACGAGTAAACAACTCGACTCCTAACTCTTCCTCCAACAGACGCAGTTGCTTACTAATCCCCGGCTGAGACGTATAAAGCGCTTCAGCCGCCGCAGAAATATTCAAGCGATTGCGGACAATCGCAATCAGATAGCGTAACTGCTGTAACTTCATCTCAGTCCGGTTCCATATTGGTCACTTCGCCCTAGGTATAGCAAGGTGTCAGCACCAAACCCGTAAGCGGCGGCAAGTCCATAAGCAGCGAACAAGGCTGCCCCATATGCGGAACAGAGAACGCTCGAAGATCCTGGTTAGTCGCCCCACCACCAGCATAACACCGGGCATCCGAATTCAGAACTTCCCGATAGCCCCCGGAAGAGGGTACGCCTACCCGATAGCCCAAACGAGCGACCGCTGCAAAATTAAGAATCACCACAGCAGCATCCTCAGCATCCCCAATCCGCCGCAAATAAACCACCACCGAATGTGCCGCATCATGACAATCCAGCCACTCAAAGCCTTCCTGGGCAAATTCACAACCATGTAAATACGACAACTCACGATAAAGGCGATTCAGATCACTCATCAACCTGTGCAATCCATCATGCTCAGCTTTCGCCAATAAATCCCAATCGAGTACGCCAGCATGATCCCATTCACGCTCCTGACCAAATTCATTGCCCATAAACAAAAATTTCTTACCCGGATAAGTCCACATATAAACGTAAAGCAACCGCAAATTGGCAAAACGCTGACGGCGATCTCCCGCCATTCGGGTCATCAACGAACCCTTGCCATGCACCACCTCATCATGAGAGAGCGGCAGCATAAAATTTTCCGTAAAAGCGTACAGCAATCCAAACGTCAGCAACTCATGATGATGACGACGCAAGCCCGGATCGAGCATCAAATACTCCAAGGTATCGTGCATCCAGCCCATATTCCACTTCATCCCAAACCCCAACCCACCCATCCAGGCCGGACGAGTCACTAACGGCCAAGCCGTCGATTCCTCAGCAATCATCAATACCCCCGGATAACGCCGATGAATCACATCATTCATCTCGCGCAGAAAAGCAATAGCCTCCAAATTCTCATTACCCCCGAAAGGGTTCGGTATCCATTCACCAGATTCGCGGGCGTAATCCAAGTAAAGCATCGAAGCCACCGCATCCACGCGCAAGCCATCCAAATGGCACTCTTCCAGCCAGAAACAAGCACTGGCCAGCAGAAAATTCTTCACCTGATTACAACCATAATTAAAGACCAGCGTTCCCCAACTGCGATGCTCACGACGGGCAGGATCGGCATATTCATACAAATAAGAACCATCAAAACAGGCTAAACCGTGCGCATCCTTGGGAAAATGACCCGGAACCCAATCCAGAATGACGCCAATGCCGGCCTGATGACAAT
>JAIFNF010000113.1 GCA_020047885.1 Gammaproteobacteria bacterium
GCTGGGGGCGAAACAGCCCCGCTCTTCCCAAAAGGCGTACCAGCGGGGTTCGATGGCGTTCGGTTCGTAAGTCTTGTCCATGAGCGGTCTTCAAATTATCGGGAGCAGCCGGCGCAACAGGGCGCAGGATAGGGAGGTTTTACCGGGCGATTGTAATAGAAAAACCCGCCTTGCGGCGGGTTTGTCGATTCCGGGGAAATCAGGCCGCGTTATTTCTTCTTGGCTTTGTTCGACCCCGGTTCCACGGAGAGACCAAATTCCTCGACGTAGGTGACCTGCACCTGATCGCCCACCTTGACGTTCTTCAGGTTGATGTCTTTCGGCGCTTTGACGGTTATCGCCCGTTCCGGCCCTTGCAACGTCACGCGGCGGGTCTTCCGATCAATCGCAATGACATTGGCCGTCAGCTCGGTCTTGTCACGCAGCGTCGCGGACGGTCTCTGACCCAGTGGCGCACGAGTACCACTGAGGGTTTCCCTCCGCTCGGTGATGCCGCCACTGGTGGCCGTTTTGTCCAGGGTGATGGCCATGGCCTCACGGTACTTCAGCGTCACCTTGTCGCCCACCTGAACCTGGTTCAGATTACGGGCTTCTTCACTGACATTGATCGTGACCACCCGACCTTTTTCACCCTTGAGGGTGACCAGGCGATTTTCGAGATCGACCGCTTGCACGGTGGCCTTCACCGTCACCACATCACCCAACTCGATTTCGGAGCCTTCGGCAACGGAAGGCGGCGGCGGGGGCGGAGCGGGTTGCGCAGGGGTGGTCTTGTCGGGCGTGGACGCGCAACCGGCGAGTAGCAGGCCCGCCAGGCTCAGGGCGGTCAAAGTGCGGTAATTCATAAGTGGCAATTCTCCTCAGTTGATAGCGCCAGTTTGATCAAGATTCGACAAATGTAAAGGGGCGCTGGGTGAAATTCCCGGTTACGAGGGTGGCCCGGTAACCGGATCAGCGAGGGCGACCGCCATTTGCGCGGCGTGGAATTGGGTTAATGGTGGCTCCGGCTATCAAAAATACTGACCAGAGGCCGACTGGGGCTACAGGCCATCAGGTCGCCGAGCGATGAATGAGCAAGAGCCTGAGCGCCCATGCGGAGAACGTTGCAGCCGGTCAGTGTGGAAAGTGGGTGAATGGGGGGCATTGGCGGGCATTGGCGGGCATCATCATATCGAGCAGGATCAGGTTGTGTAACATTAATAAAACGGTTGCTGAAATTTTCCTGAGTATCGTCGATCCAGAGCCTTGCCCTGGGCGACCAAGGCCTTTACCAGCCAAACCGTTCCCGCAGTTTGCGCAGATGCGCACTGTTCGGTTCACGAGCCAGCGCTTTCTTCCAGATTTTTTTGGCTTCGTCGCGCTGGCCATTGACCCACAGCACTTCACTTAAATGCGCAGCGATTTCGGCGTCCGCATTGGCCTGATAGGCGCGGCGCAGGTACTCGATGGCTTTATCCCGGTTGCCCAGTCGGTAGTGCACCCAGCCCATGCTGTCCAGCACGGCAACATCTTCCGGCAGTTGCGTCAGCGCCTGTTCAATATAGCCCAGCGCCTCCTGGTAACGATCCGTGCGGTCGGCCAGGGTATAGCCGAGCGCATTCAGCGCCGGGCCATTCTTCGGATCAATCGCCAAGATGGCGCGTAAATCCCGCTCCAGAATCTCCAGTTGGTCAACTTTCTCCGCCGCCAGCGCCCGGGCGTAGAGCAAATCCTTGTCATTGGGATGCACGGTCAGCGCCTGGTTCAGGCTATTGAAGGCGTCCTGATAGCGCTCCGCTTCCCGCAGCGCTTCGGCCTCGGCCAGGTAGAGGGTGATGCCGCTCTGGGGATGGTTGCGGCGCAGGGTGTCGAAATGCTGACCCGCCGCCGCCACGTCGCCCGCTTTGGCCAGCACCACGCCCATGCGCATTTGTGCCGCCAGAAAGCGCTCTTCATCTTTCACCCGCTCGTACCATTCGCGGGCTTTGGCGTAGTCGCCGCGCTGTTCTTCAACCCGACCCAGTTCAAAATAGGCGTCGGCCAGACGGGTTTTGCGCTTGATCAAATCCAGGAAATAGGTTTCGGCCAGGTCAAACTGCCGGGTTTCCGCGGCCAGTAAACCGAGCGCATAGAGTGAGTCGGTATCCTTGGGATTCTGGTTGAGCAGGGTCGAAAACTCGCGGCGCGCCTTGTCCAGTTGATCGGCGTCAACCAGCAGGCGGGCATAGCTCATCCGCAAGTTGCGATCACGCGGCACGGCAGCAACCGCCTTGGCCAGCCCCGCCACAGCCGCAGTCTTGTCTCCGCCATCCAGCAACAGGCGGGTGCGTAATAAATACGCAGGCACCAGCTTTGGATCGCGGGCCAGCGCCAGTTCCAGACTGGCCAGCGCCGTTTCACGCTGTTCCGCAGCGGCAGCTAACATCGCGTAGTAATACTGAGCGAACGCGGAACGCGGATTGCGGTCACGAAACTGCCCCATCACCTGCAGCGCCTGTTCCTTGTTGTCGGCCTGCCCCAGCAGCAAAGCGACCGTGGCGTAGCCCTGCTGCTCATCCTTCTTGCTGGCGACGCGCCGGACGGTTTCCAGATAACCCGCGGCTTCCTCCAGCCGGCCATCACGCAACAGCGCCAGCGCCAGCGTTTGTTCAGCCTGCTCATGGCCGGGGGCGAGGGCGTTCCAGCGTTGTGCCAGTTCCAGCGCAGCCGCATTTTCCTTCATCAGCAACGCCAGCACCGCCGCACGTTCAGCCACGCGGGGATCATCGCTGATCATGGCGACCTGCTGGTAATGGCGGAGTGCGACATCCAGTTGATCACGTTTACCCGCCAGTTCCGCAGCCAGTACCTGGTAGAGCAAATCCGCACGAGAGCTGGGTTGCAGCGGCGGGCGAATCATGAATTCCGGTTCAGTAGGCGCTTGCGCGTCCACCACGGTAGCGCAGCCGCCCGACATGAGGAGCAGACCGCCAAAACCCAAAGCCTTTAAAAATTTGTTCATCGTCCCGCGTCGCAACTCGTTTAAAAATAACCTGAATGACCTAACAGAGGTATGACCTTGCCACAGGCCGGTTTTATCCCGCACAATTCTATTGTTTTTTACTTCTCAAACTGACGGGAATTCCATGCCTTTGCTGGCTCTTGGCCTCAATCATCAGACGGCGCCGGTCGGCGTTCGTGAGCGCGTGGCGTTTGCCGCTGACCGGTTGGATGTGGCGTTGCGCGATCTCCTCGATCAGGGCAGCGTCCATGAAGCGGCGATCCTGTCCACCTGCAATCGTACCGAACTGTACTGTGGCCTGAAAGATGGCGACAGTCGCCCGGTGGTGGAGTGGCTGGGCGGTTATCATAAGCTACGAACCGTGGATTTGTGGCCTTATGTTTATCAGCACGCCGAGGGCCGGGCGGTCCGGCATATTCTGCGGGTCGCCTCCGGGCTGGATTCGCTGGTGCTCGGTGAGCCGCAAATCCTCGGTCAGGTCAAGGCCGCCTATCAGGCCGCCAATAGCGTTGGCGCATTGGGGGCGCGGCTGGAGCGGTTGTTTCAGCATACTTTCGCGGTCGCCAAGCAGGTGCGCACCGATACCCGGATTGGGCGGCGGTCAGTCTGGCCAAACAGATTTTTGCCGATCTGCCTGAGCGCACCGCGCTGTTGATTGGCGCGGGGGACACCATGGAACTAGTCGCCCGCCATCTGCATGAGAGTGGGATTGGCCGGTTGGTGGTCGCCAACCGGACGCTGGAGCGGGCGCATGCCCTGGCCGCTTCATTCGCCGGTTACGCGATTGCTTTGGACGAGATTCCGGCGCATTTGGGCGAGGCGGATATGGTGATCACCGCGACCTGCCATCCCGGCTGGGTGCTGGAGGAGCCACTGATCCGTCGCTGTCTGAAACAGCGTCGCCATCAGCCGATGTTCATGGTTGATCTGGCGGTGCCGCGCGATATTGACCCGGCGGCGGCTGAGCTGGATGACGTCTACTTATACACAGTGGATGATCTCAAGGACATTATTCAGGACAATCTGCGTTCGCGGCAGGCGGCGGCGGCGCAAGCCGAGGAGATGATCGACAATCAGGTCGAGCATTTCATGGCCTGGCTGCGCACCCACGACAGCGCTGCTAGCCTCCGGGCGTTGCGTGAACGGGCGGAAGCGATGCGTGATGCCGCGCTGGCTCGCGCCCATCGCCAGTTAGCGCAAGGCAAGGACCCGGTTGACGTGATGAATGTTCTGGCCAATACACTGACCAACAAGCTCATGCATTCCCCCTGTGTGGGGCTGCGTGAAGCCGCTGCCCAGGGCGATGTCGAAACCCTGACGCTGATTCAACATCTCTATCATCTGCCTGACGCGAATTCTCCCTTATGAATCCATCCATGCTCGCCAAACTGGAACAGTTGGCGGCTCGTCACGAAGAAGTCAGTGCCCTGCTGGCTGAACCGCAAATTATCAATGACAACGACCGCTTTCGCGCCCTGTCGGTGGAATATGCGCAACTGGAGCCGGTCGCCAGTGGTTTCCATGCGTATAGCCGGGTGTTGGAAGAACTCGACAACGCCCGTGAGATGGCCAGGGACAGTGATCCGGAGTTACGTGCCCTGGCGCAGGAGGAGTTGCTGGACGCCGAGGAACGGCGCACTGTTCAGGAACGGGCGTTGCAGTTGCTCTTGTTGCCGAATGATCCGCACGACATTGGCAATGTCTTTCTGGAAGTTCGCGCCGGAACCGGCGGTGACGAGGCGGCGCTGTTTGCCGGGGATTTATGGCGCATGTACGGCCGTTATGCGGAATTGCGCGGCTGGAAACTGGAAATTCTCAGCGAGAGCCTCGGCGAACATGGCGGCTACAAGGAAGTGATTGGGCGGATTATTGGCCAGGGTGCTTATTCGCGGCTGAAATTCGAGTCCGGCGCACATCGAGTGCAGCGGGTGCCGGTCACGGAAGCGCAGGGTCGCATTCACACCTCGGCGGCGACGGTGGCGGTCATGCCGGAACTGGCGGAAGTGGAACAGATCGAGATTAACCCCGGTGATCTGCGCGTCGATACGTTCCGGGCGTCTGGAGCCGGCGGTCAGCATGTGAACAAAACCGATTCAGCGATTCGCCTGACCCATTTGCCCAGCGGTATCGTGGTGGAATGTCAGGATGAGCGCTCCCAGCACAAGAACCGTTCGCGGGCGATGTCGCTGTTGCAAGCGAAGTTGTTGACCGCTGAACGGGAAAAACAGGCTTCAACGCAAGCGCAGACTCGGAAGTTGCTGGTCGGTAGTGGCGACCGTTCCGAGCGAATTCGCACCTACAACTTTCCCCAGGGGCGGGTCACCGATCATCGCATCAATCTGACGCTCTATAAGCTTGGCGATGTGCTGGAAGGGAGCCTTGATCCAGTGATTGATCCGCTGATTCAGGAATACCAGGCCGATCAACTGGCGGCGCTGGCGGAATAGTCCGCGCCTTCTGGGCAATTTTCTGAAACGAGGCTGCCTGCCTTGATTCCCATTCCAGTCAAACGTAAGAGTTTTGGCCACGGAATGATACGGAATGATACGGAATGACACAGAAAAAGAAAAAATTTCCGTGTTTTTCCGTGTGTTTCCGTGGCTAAATGACCCAGGATCACTGAGGAGGATTAACGATGAACGCAGTATTGAATGAACAGCAGCTTTGGCCACCCTGGAAACAGGATATGGCGGAGATCTGCGCTCAGGTACGGGGGGAAATGGAACATCTGGTTACAGAGGATGATACGCCAGTGGACAATATTTTATCCGAGAAGCAACAGCGCTTGCTGACTGAACCGCTCTATGGCGCCTGGGCTGGCCCGGAACACTATGCGCCCGACCATCGACCCTTCCTGGCGCTGGCGAATGTGGGCTTGTTCTACGCCTTGCGTGAGCCGCCACTGGTTCCCGACGTGATGTTGGCGCTGGATGTGGTCGGCGTCGGTGCTGATCTCAGTCAGAAACCGAATCGTTCCTATTTTATCTGGGAGCAGGGTCATCCGCCGCTGGTGGCGATTGAAATCGTCTCCAATCGGGTCGGCGGCGAGGATCGGGAGAAATTCCATAAATATGCGACGGCTGGGGTGGGCTACTATGTGATCTTTGATCCGTGGCGGCAGTTATCGGAGCGGGTGTTGCGGATTTACCGTCTAGCCGGTCGGAGCTATGTCGAACAGGTGGGCGGACAATTCCCGGATGCCGGACTGGGCGTCACGCTGTGGCAAGGCGAGTATGAAGGCGAGCATCAGCAGTGGCTGCGCTGGGTCGACCGAACCGGGAAGCTCATTCCGACCGGCGCTGAACGGGCGGAGAATGCTGAACAACGCGCTGAACGATTGGTGGCACAGTTACGCGCATTGGGTATTGAGCCGTCAACCTGACTGATGAACAGCCGCACCCTCCGCCAGGTATTAGTCACGGCGACCCGGCAATTGGCTGAGGTCAGCACTTCGTCGCGCCTGGATGCTGAATTGTTGCTGGCGGCAGCGCTGGAGCGACCCCGCAGTTATCTTCATGCCTGGCCGGAACGGGTGCTGGAACCGGAACCTGCCGCCCGTTTTGCGGCCTGGTTGAACCGTCGCCGAGAGGGGGAGCCAGTGGCGTATCTGCTGGGTCGGCGGGAATTCTGGTCGCTGGAGCTGGAAGTCACCCCGGATACGCTGATTCCCCGCCCGGAGACCGAGTTGCTGGTGGAACTGGCGCTGGAGCGGTTGCTACTGAATCAGGCGGTTAATGTGGCTGATTTGGGAACCGGCAGCGGCGCGCTGGCGCTGGCGCTGGCGGTGGAGCGGCCGCAGGCGCGAATCCTCGCCACGGATCAAAGTTCGGCAGCTTTGACGGTCGCCCGGCGCAACGCCCAGCGGCTGAGTATTACTCAGGTTGAATTCCGCCAGGGTGATTGGTGTGCACCACTGGCCGGGGAAGGCTTCGATTTGATTGTCGCTAATCCGCCCTATGTCGCGGTGACGGATTCCCGTTGGCGGGAAGGTGCCTTGCGCTTTGAACCGTCAACGGCGCTGATTGCCGGTGAAGAGGGGCTGGATGCACTGCGGATCATTATTGCGGCAGCACCCGATCATCTGGAACCGGGCGGCTGGTTGCTGTTAGAACACGGCTACGATCAGGGTGAGTCGGTTCCTGGATTATTGCGGGAACGGGGATTTGTCAACGTCAGTGACCATCGGGACACTGCCGGATGGAGTCGGAGTAGTTGCGGGCGCTGGCCGGGCTGAAAATAGGTTGAAATCGACGAGGAGATGAAAAGATGACGCGTTCAGTATGGTGCAGATGGGCAGGCAGTGCGCTGTGGCTCTTGGCGACGGCGGCGTATGCCCAGGAAATTGGCAGCGTGGATACGGCGTTTCAGTGGCTGGGACCGAATCACAAGATCGTCATCGAAGCGTTCGATGATCCGAAAGTCGACGGCGTGACTTGTTACGTCAGCCGTTCTAAAACCGGCGGCGTCAAGGGCGGGTTGGGATTGGCGGAAGACACCTCTGACGCTTCGCTGGCCTGTCGGCAGACCGGACCGATGAACATCAAGGAGAAGTTCAAGGACGGTGAAGAGGTGTTTACGGAAAGCCGTTCGCTGCTGTTTAAGAAGATGCGGGTGGTGCGCTTTCTGGATAAGCCGCGCAACACGCTGGTGTATCTGGTCTACAGTGACAAGCTGATTGAGGGATCGCCGAAAAATTCGCTTTCGG
Organism: Gammaproteobacteria bacterium; assembly: GCA_020047885.1. The sequence goes on from JAIFNF010000113.1 coordinate 7,686, forward strand.
CAGTGGCGATGATGCCGTGGGGCGACAAGCCGCCTAAAACGGCGCCTTGATACGGATCAAGCCTTGCCGATGGTGTGGCCGCCGCCGCTACCGGCGTTGTACACCTTGCGGCTGTCATGGCCATAGAGAAATTCGAGAGAATCGCGGCCGCTGATAATGGCCAGCATCTGTTCAACATGGCCACGACTAGCGGCAATGACGGCACCGTTGATTTCGTTCTGATGGCGCGCCTGTTCGGCAGTGCTTTCCAGTTCGGCTAGCAGCTTCTGCAACATGGCTCGCTCTTCACCCGTCGGCGCGGCGTTGACGCACGCCTGCAACCCGTGGCGGTCGGCAGGGAAGCCTTGTTGTTGCAAATAAGCGGTTCGGGCGCTGTCCAGGCCGCGCAACTGATCGGCGCTGGTCTGCTTTTCTTTCGCCAGGCGCTCCAGTGCGGCCACGTCGCGAGTGCGCAGCGCGTCATGTTCCTGTTGAAGCCATTGCTGCAGGGTCTGAACGCCCGCCAGTTCTTCACGCAACAATTTGTCGAGCATGATTAAGCAGTCCTACGCGAAGTTTTGCTCGAACTTGAGAATATTTTTAGCCAGCCGCTCTGAACTGACCTGGTACTCGCCGTTTTCAATAGCCTGTTTCAAGGCGTGAATTCTGGCTTCGTCGGTTAGCGATTCGGAACCGGTAGCTTTGCGATTTTCGAGCAAACTCTCAGCTTCCTGCGTTAACTGAACCCGGTCTGCTTCGGCAGAGAGCTTGTCGTCATGCCGACCGTCGAGCGATCGGGACGCCGACCTCGGTGGAACAGTCAGATCCACGCGTTGGCCAAGCTGAACCCGGTCTGCTTGGGCAGAGAGCTTGTCGTCATGCCGACTGTCGACCGATCGGGACGCCGACCTCGGTGGAACATTCAGATCCGCGCGTTGGCCAAGTGGCGAAAATTGATTGGAAATAGTGGCCATGGTGGTCATCCTTCCCGTTGAGTTTTAAGACATGTCCAAATTATCGGCTGTGTCTGAAGGAACTTTAGTGGAATTGTCGTTGGCCTGCCGATTTAATTGCCGACTTCAACCCGTCCCGGTTCGACAACGATCCCTTCGACCACTCGTTTGGACGTTTCGTTACGCACCCGCACCCGTTCGCCGATGCCGGCGTCGTTGAGCGCGATGCCGCTAGAGGTGACCTGCATACCACTCTGGCCGGCGATGAGGGTGACGGTTGCGCCTTGGCGGACGGCTGGCGGAATTTTGACGGCCTTGGGGGAAATGACCATGCCCGCCATAATCGCTTGGCGTAATTGTTTGCCAATCAGTTTGTTGGGATCGGTTTCGTAGCCGCTGGGCAGGGTGGACAGTTCGCGACGCTCGGCTCGAAAGTCCGTGGCGCTCAGTGTGGTATTGCGTCGCAGGAAGCCGTTGGCGACGAGAACC
>JAIFNF010000098.1 GCA_020047885.1 Gammaproteobacteria bacterium
GCCGGGTTGAAGCGGGAGTTGCATGAGCACGAGAATATCAATCGGCAACTGGGTCAGTTGGCGCGTTACGATACGGTGACAGGCTTGGCCAACCGCCATGCATTCAATGAGGCGCTGAACGTCATTGTGGATCGCGCACGCACCCTGAAAGAACGCTGCGCACTGATGTTTGTCGATCTCGATCGCTTCAAGCCGGTCAACGACACCTTCGGCCATCACATCGGTGATCAGCTACTCCGTAGCGTCGCCCAACGGCTCACTCAAAGCCTGCGCGACAGTGATACCGTTTGTCGCATCGGCGGTGATGAATTTGCCGTTTTGCTGGAAAACATCGTGGATCCTCAGCGTGTCGGGGTAGTTGCTGAAAAAATCATCCAGGCTTTGACCGAACCTTTTACGCTGGAAGGTCACACGATCCAGATTGGGGCCAGCATTGGCATCGGCGTGTATCCCGACGATGCGGATGACAGCGCGACGCTCCTGCATTACGCCGACATCGCCATGTATCAGGCCAAGAAGAACGGCAAGGGTCAGTATCAGTTTTTCCACGCCAAGCTGCATGGATAGCTACACCACTCCAGCACCGCCCAAATGCTCTGCATGAGACTACAGGTGAGTTCCTGATTCCTTATTGAAAGCCGCTGTACAAACACTAAGCTTACTATGCTTGTCGCATTCCACAGAGGAGAAGACCATTTTGCCATCCGATTACCTTGCTGGGCTGGTCGGCGCGCTGGGCCGCGCTATCGGCATCGACGCCCTCGCGCTCGATGAATTAGGTACCTGTACGCTTCGCTTCGACGACACGGTCGTGATGCTGGAAGCGGAGGAATATCGCCTGGTGCTGCATTCAATCATCGGCACCGCGCCGGTGCTGGGTCGCGCTGAGTTCTTGGCTCGCCTGCTGGAAGCCAATCTGCTGTGGAAGGACACGGGCGGCGCGACGCTCGCTCTCGATCCCCACAGCGACCGGGTGCTAATGATGCAGGCCGTACCGCCGGAGATGCCGCCGGTGCAGTTCCCCAACCTCGTGGGCCGCTTCGTCGATGCGGCGGAAGCCTGGACGGCTCACCTCGCCACTGCTATGTGGGAAGAGACGCCCGTTCTCGAGTCGGAGTCTATGATCGACCCGTCCCGCTTCGTCTGACTTTCACCCGAGCGCTCCCCGATGCATATTTCCCTTGATTCCTTCCGACAATTTGTCGGCGCTGATGCGACGCGCATCAAGCTCAACGAGAATGCCAACGGCGTTATTGCCACCGGCGCTACCACTGGCGGACGCGTCGTGGCGTGGCTGCAAGAGGCCTTTGGCCAGGGTAAGGCGGATAACCAGGCGGCGATCCGCCAATTCGTGGCGACGATCCGTAACGAACTCGGTGAAGCGGCCGGTAACACAGCGGAACTGTCGTTGCAGGCACGACTGCAAGAGGGGCGCCCGTTGTCAGCGCGCACCGTCGGGCTGGTGATCCGCAACGCGGAAAGCTTGGTTCTAGCCCACCAGGAACAACACGCCGAGCAGTTGCAGGAACAGCGAGCTGAACAGTTATCCGACCTGAGCGACAAGTCCACTGCGCATACCATGATCATGCAGCGCGTTGACGATGGCCGCATCCCCCAGGAGGTGGCGCAAATTATGCTTTCCACACAGAGCCCGGCGCTGCAAAGCGATATCCGCGATGCGGTTCTGCGGGCCGGCCCCAACCCGATCAACCAGGAGAACGCCACCGCACAGGTCATTGAGACCACCGCACGGCGTATCGAAGCGGGCCTGAAGGCTGAGGCCCTCTTCGCGCCCGGGCCGAATGAAACCCCCTCCACAGCATTCCAGATCGTGGGCGAAACGCTCGGGCACCTCGGCCTCGATGTCGATAGGGTATTGTCGCAACTGCAACCCAATCAGATTAGCGACGCAACAACGCGGCTTGCGGCAAGAATTGAGGAGATGACCAAGAACCAGATAAAACTGGAGGGTGATGACCTGAAATCTGTGGTCAACATGGTATTACGCGATGCGCTCAGCAACATCATCCTCCAGCAGCTCAATCCAGGGGATCAACATGCCCAATCGCTGGTCGCCGATCTTAAGCTGGATCATGCGCTTAATAAGGCGTCTTCGGAAGGGCGACTCCTCACAACGATCTCCGACCAGATCTTCAAGGGCGAGCAGGCATCCGTAAAACCTATCTGGGCAGGCGCTTTGCTGCGTGGCGCTAACCAGCTTGCACACGTGGAGAACCATCACCAGGCGCTGCAACGCACCTTGGATGAAAGTTACGGTTTCAGCGACAACGCTTTCTACCAGGCGCTCGATCCGGATCAGCGCATCACGCTGTTGAACCTAAAGACCACGCTGGCGACCAGCGCGATGGAGCGCGCCATCAAGGCTAACGGCAATGGCGACAACGACCGCCATAACGCGGTTCATGCCTTGGCGGATCGGGTCAACATCCAGATTGAGATGATCAAAAAGCAGGCGGGTATCAGCGAGGTTCGAGCCATCGAGTATCTGAAGCAAAACGAACCGGAGCTGATCGCCCAGATGGATCGATTATTAGCTAATGGCGGCGACAATCCCGCCCCGGGAGCCTGGCTGGAAAACCGCAAAGCGTTGGCGCAACTCCGGGAGCGGACGACCGAACTGGCGATGCTCACGGACGGTGGAAAGCTGGTGGCCAGCGGTAATGACCTGCAGCGCTTGGTCACGGCGGGTCTGCGCGACATGGCGGCCAAGATGTTTGAGAATGCGGCCCTCACTCTGGGTCCCCCGCCCGGCCCCTTTACCGTGATCGCGCTCGGCTCCACCGCACGGGGTGAGGCATCGCCCTTCTCCGATATCGAATTCGGCATTCTGTTGCCGGACGACCATACGAATGCTGATCGAGAGTACGCCATCAAGCTTTCCGCACTGGTGCGCGAGCAGGTCATTGCCCTGGGTGAGACCGGGTCGAAAGAACGCGGGGACGGTTTCCATTGGGACGTGATGAACAACCCCGTCAATCAGCCGGATCAATTCATTGGCAGCGCCAAACAACTGATCGCCAATAACAGCGACGGTTTTAATCAGACCATCTTCACGAACACGGAATGGCTGTTCGGCAACGACGTGCTGCCCGACAAAGAGGGCAAACGTCCGGAACCGGACGATAGCTGGACGCGACTGCAGGGGCCGCAGGGGCTGCATCGCGAGGTGCAAAACCACATGCGGAGTCCGGCACCCAACTATCAGGGGAATGCCCCAGTACTCGGCAAAGACAATAAAGGCGCTGAAGTGGGCCAGTGGATGATCAAAGATGCCGTCGGGCTGGCCCGCAAGGGGCTGGAAGCGCTCGAACAGAACCAGGTTGATGTCAAGCGGCTGGCGCGGTTACCGATGCTAGTGGTGCAGGGCCTCGCGTTGCAGCATGGCATCGTGGTGAACAACCAGGGCATCGCCACCAACAGCACCCATCTGCGGCTGGAGGCGCTGGTGGAGAAAGGCGTGCTATCGCGCACAGATGCCAACCTGATTCTCGACCTGCAAGACAGCCTTTCAGCCGTGCGGGTGCGCTCGCATCTCTATGCCGGCACGGCAGAAGACAATGTTCGCATTGACGAACCCCGTGATCCGCCGAGCGGGTTGTTTCACGCGCCGGAACTCGCCGACCTGATCGCTCCGTTGCGCGGTCTGATCGAGCGTGCGGAACGTTATACGACGAATCTCTCGCAACCGTTTTAAACGGGTGCTTATAACCGTTCCCGATGATTACCGGACTTCCGAATTCCCCTCCTTGGCCAAGGAGGGGTGGCGCGAAGCGCCGGGGTGGTTCGGAATGTCGGCCACTCCCTCGGTCAACAGGTGAACGGTTTACAGCGTAATCCGATCCAGCGGCTGCACGGTAATTTCCTGGGTCAATTCCTGATAAGACAGCACCGGCACTTCGTAAAGCTCCATCTCAATCAGCTTGCGGACATAGCGCCGGATATCCATCGACACCACCATCACTGGCCGACTACGGCCCTGGCGCAGGTTGCCAATCGCCTGTTTGGCGCGGGCGACGAACCGCTGAGCGGTGGCTGGATCCAGCGCCATATAACTACCCGCCGAGGTCTGTCGAATGGAGCCGCGAATCTTCTCTTCCAGGTCCGGGGCCAACAAATAAGCCGGCAGAATATTTTGGCCGCTACTGTATTTGTAGCTGATATACCGCTTCAAACTGCCCCGGATATACTCGCATAACAGCACCGTGTCCTTTTCCTTCTGTCCCCACTCGACCAGCGCCTCCATAATCGCCCGCAGATTGCGAATCGAGATTTCTTCCGAGACCAGTCGCTGAAAAACCTCGGTCATTTTCTGAATGGGCAACACCCGCTGCACTTCCTTCACCAGTTCGCCATAACTCCCTTCCATCTGACTGAGCAAATAGCGGGTTTCCTGAATACCCAGGAAATCCCCGGCATATTTCTTCAGTACAAACGACAGATGAAAGGTCAGTACCTGGGATAAATCCAGGGTCGAAATCCCCGCCTTTTTCAGCGTTTCCCGCTGACCGTCTGCGACCCAGACGGTCGGCACCCCAGGCAGAAACCGCTCGCCCGTTTCAAAGACAATCCCAAGCATTTTCAAGTGGTCGGGTTCTTCACGGGAGAACAGCCAGCCCGGCCGCAACTGACCCTGCGCCATGGGCGTTTCCTGAATCAGAATCTGATAAGCACCGTTCGTCAAATTCGCGTTGTAGCGTAAATGAATCCCCGGAAAAGGTACGCCCAAATCCAGATACAGCGCCCGCCGCACCTGAATGAGCGCCTCATTTAATTCCCCGGTTTTAATCGCCGACTCCAGGGACGCCGCGACGTCGATCAACAACGGCACGGTCAGGGAAAATTCATCTTCGGAACCCGGACGCCGCTTCGCTGCTTGCGAGGCCGGTTGTCCGGCGGCAGCCATTGCCGGTACTGATCCACCCGCTTCCGCGGCGGCGTCACCCGCACTCGTCCGCATCAGCGTCCAACTGACCGCCAATAGGATAAAGCCAATCGGAATAAAGACCGGATAGGGAAAACCGGGAATGGCGGCGAAACCAAAGGCCAGACAGCCCGAGATTAGTAGCGCCTTGGGCTGGGCGGTGAGTTGCTGACCGATGTCGGTGCCGATATTACTGTTTTCGTCAATCGACACGCGCGTCACGATCATACCGGCGGTAATCGAAATCAACAGCGCCGGAATTTGCGAAACCAGCCCGTCGCCGATCGAGAGGATGGAATAAAGTTGCACCGCCTCGCCGGCGCTCATTCCACGTTGCAGAACGCCAATGCTGATCCCGCCAATAATATTGATCGCCGTGGTAATCAAACCAGCGATCGCATCGCCTTTGACGAACTTCATCGCGCCATCCATCGATCCATACAACTGGCTTTCCTTTTCCACCAGACCACGCCGCCGCCGGGCTTCTTCCATATCAATCACGCCGGCGCGCATGTCACCGTCAATGCTCATTTGCTTGCCGGGCATCGCGTCCAGCGAGAACCGGGCACCGACTTCAGCGACGCGCTCCGCACCCTTGGTAATCACCACAAACTGGACAATCGTGATGATCAGGAAAATGACCGCCCCGACCACGAAGTTGTCGCCGACCACGAAATCACCGAAGATCAAAATAATCTCGCC
>JAIFNF010000260.1 GCA_020047885.1 Gammaproteobacteria bacterium
CGGCGGAACGCGGCGGCTATGGCGAAACGCAGGCGCAGGAAATTCTGGAATCGGTCGCTCCCCGTTACCAACTGGAAACGGAAGCGCTGCGCGAGGCGCTCTACGCGGATTTACCCGACCGGCATCTGCTGACCGTACTCCCGGACTTTACCCCGGAGCGCCTGATTGACCGCTACAACCTCGCGCAGGCCCAGGGCCTGCTCTACCCGGCGCTCTATTTGCGCGTGATCGCCCATCGCAACGTCCCCGGCGAATACCGGCGGCTGTTCCAGCATCTCAAGTTCCATGGCCTGATGTATGCCGTCGAGGGTAATCTGGACGACGGTTATCAAATCTATGTGGACGGTCCCGCCAGCCTGTTCAAGCAGACCCGCAAATATGGCCTGCAAATGGCGATGTTTCTCCCCGAGCGGGACGGTCAGGAAATCCGCTATCGGCTCGATTCGCAGTCGCCGCTCAAACCGCTGACTGCCGCACCGCCCCCCTACGACAGCCTGCTGGAAGAGAATTTTGCCCGCCGCTGGGACAAACTGGGGACCCCGTGGGCGCTGGAGCGGGAAGTGGAAATCGTCGATTTGAAAGGCACGGTATTCGTGCCGGACTTCGCCCTGCGCCATGCCGATGGTCGCGTCGTCCATCTCGAAATCATGGGCTTCTGGCACCCGGACTATCTGCGCCGCAAGCTGGACAAGTTGCGGCGCGCCGCTATGCCGAATTTAATTGTCGCCGTCTCCGAACGGCTGAACGCTGGAGCCGGAGATTTTCGCGATATTCCCGGCCCGGTGGTGTTCTTCAAGGGCAAGCTGGAGCCGCGTCAGGTGTTGACCCTGTTGGAAAGCGGGCACCCGGTTCAGGACATCAGCTAACGGGTTTCCAGTACGTCCTGCATACGCTGGGTCAGGGCTTCCAGGGTATACGGTTTTTGCAAAAAACCGCAGTGGAGTTGATCAGCGCGTGGGGGAGCGATCTCGGTCTCGGCATAGCCGCTGGTCATCACCACGCGCACTTGTGGATTAATCCGCAGTAATTGCCGCAAGACTTCCTCGCCATCCATCGTCGGCATAGTCCGATCCAGCAGCACCAGGACGATTTCCCCCCGGCGCGCCTGATATAACTCCAAAGCGGCCTGACCATCGCTGGCCGCCAGCACCTGAAAACCGATCCGCTCCAGCATTCGCGCACCAAGCGTGCGCACCGCGTCCTCGTCATCCACCAGCAGCACGGTGCCCCGCCCTCGCCCTTCAGTCAGTGGCGGGTGTACCGGAAGCAGCGGCCGATGTCCCTCAGGCGCGATGGGGAACAGGACTTTGAACGTCGTTCCCTGACCTGGCGCGCTGGACACCTTAAGCGCGCCCTGGTGACCCCGCACGATGCCCATCACTGCCGACAGTCCCAGTCCCCGCCCGGTAAATTTAGTCGTAAAGAACGGTTCGAATATCCGCTGCTGGGTATCCGGGTTCATTCCGCAACCCGTGTCTGATACATCCAGCCATACATAGTCGCCTTCGACCAGGGGACCCTCGGCGGTGAACTTGGCCAGGGTATCGCGGGTGCCATGCAGTCGCCCGGTGGCCAGGGTGATCACGCCGCCGTTCTCGCCCAACGCTTCGGATGCATTGATGACCAGATTCATCACCACTTGGCGAATTTGGCTGGGGTCGCCGCGCAATGGGGGCAGGGCTTCCTTCAAGTGCATATTCAATAGCGTTTTTTTAGCGATGGACGCCTGCAACAGCGCTGCCATCTCACGAATCAGGTCGTCGAGCCGGATCGACTCGATGACGAACCGGCCCCGCCCCGAATAGGCCAACATTTGGCGACACAGTTCGGCAGCCCGCAGCGCGGTCTTCTCAATCGACCGCAGGCTTTCACGAGCCGGGGCGCGCGACGGCAATTCATCCAGGGCCAGGCTGGCGTTGCCCAGGATGATCGTCAGCATATTATTAAAATCATGCGCGATGCCCCCGGCCAGCACCCCCAGGCTTTCTAGTTTCTGGGTCTGCTGCATCTGCCGTTCCAAATGCAGGCGCTGCGCCTCGGCAGCCTGGCGCTCAGTAATATCCGTCACCGCCAGCATCAGCAGCGGTGCTTCCTGTTCCCGCGGCCCATCCAGGGGCATATCCAGCACCGCGCCTTCGATCTGTGCGGCGAATGCCGACCCCGTCGCCCGCTGCACACGCATCTCCAGGGTTTTGCTGGCCGGCTGACGAAAGAGCGCCCGGTACCGTCCCCGAAATACCGCCCGATCCGCTTCCGCCAGCCCTTCGACGAACGGTGCGCTAATCAGTTGCGGGCGGTGGCGACCGACCATTCTGCAGAAGGTCTCGTTGACTTCATGGATCAAGCCGACCTCATCCAGCACCACATAACCAATCGGTGCCCGGTGAAATAGCCGGGAAAACTGATCGCGTGATTGTTGTAATGCGGACATTAACCGCCGCAGCTCTTCGTTCTGAATCTCCAGCTCGATCTGATGCACCTGCAGTTCGTGCACCAGGCGCTGCGCCTCTTCATGGGTCAGTTCCGGAACCTCCAGGGGCTTGGTCGCCGCCCGGGTTTCGGCGCGTTCCCGTAGATTCCACGGGTGATCCAGTTTACTCATACCGGGTCATCCGGCGCCCTGCCGGACGCCGCCTCGTTAGGTTCAAGGATTTCGTTAAACATGGCATAGACTTGAAAGGGCTTCGGATCATCCGCTTCGAAGAGCGGCGTGGCGCTCACCCGCAGCCAGCGCCGCTGACCCAGCGTGGGATTGAACACCCCCATCAACACCCCGGCCACCGGCTGGCCGGTGCGCAGCGCCACCATGGAAGGGTGTTCGTCACCGGGAAACGGGGTGCCATCTTCCCGCAGCGCCTGCCAGCAGGGATCCACCGAAGTACACCCGGTCAATTGGTCCAGGGTCAAGCCGAGCAGTTGCTGGGCAGCCGGGTTGGCCGAGAGGATTTGGCCCGCCGCATCCTGATAGACCACGCCTTCGTTGATGGTGTCAAACAGTCGCTGATAGCGCGCCTCGCTGGCTTGCGCCTGATCCAGCGCCCGCTGACGGCTGGACAAATCCAGTACGGTGAAGGTCGTTCCCTCCTCGAGATGCCCAGGTTCCAGCGGCGATGAACTCAGCAATACCGGGAACACCTCGCCATTCTTCCGTCGCCACACCGTCTCCACGGTTCCGACCCCATGTTGTTCGATCTGCGCGTATTTCTCCTGGCCGACGCGCGTAAATTCCACCTCCGAAGGATACACCTGCCGCGCGCTCTGGCCGATCAGTTCCTGACGGGCGTAGCCGAGCATCCGGCAGAGTTGGTCATTGACTTCGAGGAAGGTGCGATTGACCACCCGGCCAATCCCCGCCGGCGTCGCCCGATACAGGCTGGCTAACTGGCTTTCCCGATCCGACAGTGCCTGCTGGGTACTCTTGAAGACGCTGATATCGACGAAGTTCAGCACGACCCCGGACACCGTCCCCACCCCGATATGATAGGGCAACAGATGCATGAGCCACCAGGTGCCGTTCTGGGTGCGCACTTCCTGCTCCTGTTCTACGGCACCCTCAGCGACCTCGTGAATGCGTTCAAACAGATCTACATCCGCCAGGGTATGCATGAGATGATTGACCGGACGACCGATGTCACTGTCCAGGATTTTAAAAATCCGGCGGATTTCGGGAGTAAAACGGCGCACCGTGAGATTCTCATCGAGGAACAGCGTGCCGATCCGGGTGCTGGCCATCAGATTATCCAGATCGTTATTCAATTCGGTCAATTCAATAATCTTGCTCTGATACTCGGCGTTGACCGTATGCAGTTCCTCGTTGACCGACTGCAATTCCTCATTGGTGCTTTGCAGTTCCTCATTGCTGGCCAGCAGTTCCTCATTGGTGGCCTGCAATTCCTCATTCGATGTCTCCAGTTCCTCAATCGTCGCCTGTAAATTCTCCCGTGAGAATTGCAGCTCCTGTTCCAAATCATGGATGCGCTGCTCGGCCTCCTGCGCGACATCGTAGACCTGCGTACTGCTGCCTACTGCTGATTCCTTCAACGGCGGTGCGGTCTCTTCGATAAACACCGCCGCCAGCGCCTCCTGACCTTTCTTGCCCGGCAAGGGGCGGATCCGAATCTGGATGGTCCGGGTCTCATCCCGCCACTTCAACCGGATGCTGGTGTATTTCAACTCCTCGCCGCTCTTGAACACCTTTTGCAGGCCGGTGGCCAGGGGAATCGCCAGGTCTTTAACAGCGATCTTGGTAATGTCATTCATCAGCTTGCCCGACGCCAGCCGGAAATAGCCATCCGGCTCGCCCAGAATATGCAGCACCTCAAGCTGTTCATTCACCACGACGGCCAGAGGCACATAATCGCCGGCCAGCGATTGCAGAAAGCGATCCAGCATCCGCTCCTCATCCTGATTACGCGGCCAGGCGCTGCTGGCTGCCCGGGCGCGGTGCTGCCAGGGCCGCACTTCGGGTACGGCGGAAAATTCGGCCCCACTGGTTGGGCGACGCTTACCCCGGGAGGCATACAGTTTGAATTTCTGGTGCAGGGTTTCGTACAAATCCGCTAGTTCGCCGGTCGTCTCGCTGCTGCCCAGCATCAGAATGCCCTGCGGATTCAGGGAAAAATTCATCAATTCCATCGCCTTGCGCTGCAACACCGGCTGGAGATAAATCAGCAGATTGCGGCAGGACACCAGTTCGATGTTGGTGAACGGCGGATCTTTAATCAGGTTATGCTGGGCGAACACCACCATCTCGCGAATCGAGCGGTCGATCTGATAGTGCTCTTCGCGGCGATGAAAATACTTGGTCAGAAACTTGGGCGACAAATCGGCAGCGATGCTTTCCGGATACAGGCCGTTACTGGCGCGCAGAATGGCGTCGCGGTCAATATCCGTGGCGAAAATCTTGATGTCCAGCCGCTTGCCCATCTGCTCCAGCACTTCGCGGCTGAGCATCGCCAGCGAATAGGCTTCTTCGCCAGTGGAGCAACCCGCCACCCAGAAACGCACCTCCCGCCCTTCAATACGCTCAAACAGCGCCGGCAGATACTGCGTCTCGAGTTCATCGAACACCTCTCGATCCCGGAAGAAGCTGGTCACGCCGATCAGCAGTTCGCGGTAGAGGGTCATCACCTCCCCGGCGTAGCTCTCCATGAATTTTACATAATCGCGCAAATCATGGATCTGATTGACCGTCATGCGCCGCTCGATGCGCCGGATTACGGTACTGGGCTTGTAGAACGTAAAATCGACTCGGGTGCGCTCGCGCAACAGGGCGAAGATGCGGTTCAGGCGATCCTCATCGGAAATCAGGGTCTGCGGGCGATCCACTTTGGCGGCATAGGGATGGCGGGCGAAGGACAGCAATTTGGAGTGCATTTCATCCGGGGGCAGGATGAAATCCGCCAGGCCGGTGGAAATCGCGGCCCGGGGCATGCCATCAAACTTGGCGGACTCCTCGCTCTGCACCATGATCATCCCGCCCGCCTCCTTGATCGCCCGGACGCCGCGCACACCATCGCTGCCGGTGCCTGACAGGATTACGCCAATCGCCTTCTCCGCCTGATCATCGGCCAGCGAGCGCAGGAACACGTCAATCGGCAAGTTGATGCCACGGGAATGATCCGACTCGCTCAGCAGCAGCTTGCCGTGGAAGATCGATAGATTCTTCTTCGGGGGAATGAGATAGACCGAATTGGCCTCGACGCGCATACCCTCCTCGGCGCGGCGCACCGGCATGGACGTGCGTTTGGAGAGCAGTTCCACCATCATACTTTTGTAGTCAGGCGAGAGATGCTGGATCACAATAAACGCCAGGCCGCTGTCGGGAGCCATCGGCGTGAAGAACGCCTCCAGCGCCTCGAGGCCGCCGGCGGAAGCGCCGACCCCCACATAGTAAATGGGGC
>JAIFNF010000127.1 GCA_020047885.1 Gammaproteobacteria bacterium
GCTTCGTTCATGAAATGGGTGGAAATGAAAATAGTGACGCCCCGGTTGCGGGACAGATCGACCAGCAATTCCCAGAATCCATCGCGGGCTATCGGGTCTACACCCGAAGTCGGTTCGTCCAGAATCAACATTTCTGGTTCGTGGATCACCGCCACCGCCAGCGACAAGCGTTGCCGAATACCAAGAGGCACATCGTCGGCCAGTTGATCCATGACTGCATTCAGATCAAAACGCCCGGCCAGTTCCTTCAGCCGAGTCGGAATGTCCGCTGACGGCAGATGGAACAATTGGGCGTGCAACAGCAGATTCCGCCGCACCGTCAGCTCGCCGTACAGCGAAAACGCCTGCGACATATAGCCGACCCGCTGGCGAATTGTGAGGTCGCTGGCGTCCACGATCTGACCGAACAGCCGCGCTTCACCGGCTGAAGCGGGCAACAGTCCGGTGAGCATCTTCATGGTGGTGGTCTTGCCGCAGCCGTTGGAGCCGAGAAAGCCGAAGATTTCACCCTGTTCAATCGTGAAACTCACCTGATCCACGGCGGTGAAATCGCCAAAGCGGCGGGTCAATCCCTTGGCCTCGATGGCGGGTGGGCCTTCGCGATGCGGTCGGGGCGGGATGACCAGCGCATTGCTCCAGACCGGTGGTTTCAGTCCTGGCCTTGAGTTCGGCGGGGTCGCCCATTGCCAGCACCCGGCCCGCGTCCATCATCACCAGATGATCGAAGCGTTCAGCTTCTTCCATGTAGGCAGTGGCGACCAGCACGCTCATACCAGGCCGACGCTGGCGGATGGTGGCGATGAGTTCCCAGAACTGGCGGCGGGACAGCGGATCGACGCCGGTGGTGGGTTCGTCCAGAATCAGCATATCGGGATCGTGGATCAGCGCGCAGCACAGCCCCAGCTTCTGTTTCATCCCGCCGGACAGTTGACCCGCCGGGCGGTCGGGGAATGGAGCCAAACCGGTGGCGTCGAGCAATTGCTGGATGCGCTCGATCCGCTCAGTCGGTGACTGACTGAACAGGCGACCAAAGAAATCTAGGTTTTCGGCGACCGACAGCGTGGGATACAGATTCTTCCCCAGACCTTGCGGCATGTAGGCGATGCGCGGGCAAACGGCATGGCGATGACGGCGGTCGGTCATGTCGCCGTCCAGCACGGTTACCGTCCCGGTCTGCACCTGCCGAACCCCGGCGATCAACCCCAGCACCGTGGATTTTCCCACCGCGTCGGGGCCGATGAAGCCCACCATGCGACCGGCGGGAAGTTCCAGACTGATGACATCCACCGCCACGGTGACGCCATAACGATGACTGACCGCTGCCAGCCGGGCGACCCCATCGGACGAGTCGGTCATGGCGGCAATTTCACCTGGAGCATTGGCGGCCACGAGGCGTTGGGATCGAGCCGGATATAAGCGACGCCGGGCAAACCGGTTTTCACTCGCGATAGATGCTGGCGCAACAGATCGGGGTCAATCCGCACCTTGACCCGGAACATCAGCTTTTCCCGCTCAGTCCGGGTTTCCACGGTCTTGGGAGTGAACTGGGCCTTGGCGGCTACAAAGGAAACCTGAGCGGGAATCACTCGATCCGGGGCGGCATCTAGCACGATCCGGGCTTCCGCCCCAAGCGCCACCCGACCCGCCGCCGTTTCGGGCAGAAACAGGGTCAAGTCCACGTCAGTCAGATCGAGCAGAGTCAACACTTTGCCGCCCGCCGCCAGCACCTCGCCGGGTTCGGTCAGACGATATTGCACGCGTCCGGCGTGGGACGCTTTGAGGACGCCTTGCTCAATATCAATCTTGAGCCGATCCGCGGCGGCGATGGCGGCCGCAATGGCCGATTCTGCTTCGGTCGCCTGGGCTTTGGCCGCTGTCAGCGCCGCCGCCGTGGTTTCCTGTTTGGTGCGTTTGAGATCCGCGTCCTGTCGGGAAACGAAGCCTTTAGCGGTCAGTTTCAGAATGCGGCCAAGGTCTTTTCTGGCGAAGGCCAGCTCACTTTCCCGTTGAGAAATCAGCGCAGCAACACTGGCGCGGGCATCCTGCGCCTGTTGGACTTGCGCTTCGGCCTGACGTAGTTGCGCTTCCAGATTGGCCGTGTCCATACGCGCCACCACCTGATCGGCATCCACCAGATCGCCCTCACGAGCCAGCACCTCCTTGACCTGTCCAGCCCATTGGATGGCGACATCGATCTCGGTGGCTTCGATGCGGCCATTGCCAGAGGCGAATCCTTCCGGCAACGCCGGTTGCTGAAATTGCAACCAGATAAAGACGCCGCCAGCAATCGCCACCGCCAAGATAGCCCCGCCGATCCACCATCGTTTCATGCTCATCGGTTCACGCTCTACGGTATATTTTTCAGTAAGGTCAGCGCCAAGCCTAAAGCTATTTAGCATCGTGGACTTATGTGGCGGCATTACGAAAAACGACATTATCATTGCCCTGCTGGAGGCGTCCGTGCGGTAGCGAACAGACTCATTAAACTCGCTTCCCTAACATTGCACTATTCCAGTGGACAAATACGACAATGAGGGTTGCCTCGAGGAGACTTTTATGATCATTACTTTTAAAAGCAGAGCACACGCCGACATCCTGATGTTTGGCGATATTGCCGTCAGCCTACTCAAGCTGATGGGACACAGCGGAACGGTACCGGGTGCCTTCCAACCTAGAGATATTCCTACAGCGCTGGATCACTTGAAAAAGGCTCTCGCGACAAATGAAACTGTAGTCGCGAATGCATCGGGCCCGGTTGAAGAAGAGGAAGAGGAATCGGGCGAGCGCACCATAAATTTAGTGCATCGCGCCCGGCCTTTGATCGAGTTGCTGACAGCATCTGCAACCGCACAATGCGATGTGATGTGGGATCAATAGCGATGGGTTAGGAATAAACTTGTTCCTGAATAACAATCCAGCGTTTCGGCTAAAATTGAGCCAAACCCTATTCTCAACCACCCGCTGCACACCCGTCCATGCATGTTGTCCGGAACTTATGCGCCAGTTTCTTCTGGCTTCCCCGTCACATCCAGGCCCGCAAAAATGTGGTAGGCATAGAGCCTATCGTAGTCGACCTGTGCCCTTTTCCCAGATCTGCCCCGAATGAGCTCTAGTAGGCTGCCGCAAAAGTTTTGATAGGTTAGGAAACTTAGGGCGGATAAGCGTAGCGCATCCGCCAGACCAGGCCACTGGTGGATGCGGCGCAAGCGCCTTATTCACCCTACGCCAGATCAAGACCTGTCAGAATTTATGCGGTAATCCACTAGCGCTGACTTGGCAGTGAGATCCAAGATGTTCCGCTTGAACCACGTCACTCCGTGAGCCGCGAGGTCAACATCAAGATAGCTTAGGAGCAGCAGGGACGACTCCACGTCGTCCTTAAAGTCCACTCCACGGTTACGCCACTTCGCCTTCGCCGTGCCATGCAGGCGGTTGTCATTGGGCGAGAGGTGCTGATGTACGGGTGCCGGGTACGGCACGTGCCTTGCGAACCCGAGCGATTCGAGAGCACTCACGCCGCCCGGAAAGAAAGACTTCCCGTTATCGCTGAAAACCACAACGTTGGGCGGGATCGGGTAGAGCGCAAAGAAACGGCGCAGAAGCTCGGCACTCTCGCTGACATAGAGGCGGGTCTCGTTCTGCTCGGCTCCAACATAGATGACGCGTTTCGCATGGATGCCGAAGCGTGCGAGAGCGTTCACGAGTTTGTCCCGCTCCGGGACCCACGCCTTACGCCCGACACGATCAAGCCGGAATTTCCCATTGAACGTGAAAAGGACGGGGGGTGTACGGTTTACACCGTCGGACCAGACCACGGTGACCATGCAGTTCATGAACTGAGAGGTTGTGAAAAAATCCTCTAAACAGAATTTTATAGTTAGTTATTTCAATAATTTGAAATTTGGAAAACTCGAATTTTTCACAGCCTCTGAGTGATCGCGGTGCTCGATTTTGGCTGAGCACCACCCGCAGGTGCGTAGGTCACGCGCCGATCGGTGCGGTGGCCCGTGAACGTGAAGTCGACGCTGGCCAGGAGTCCCTTGAGATCACCCGCACGCTGTCGCTCGCTCTTCCACTCAAACATCCTCTTCGCGAGCGCGTCGACGTCCACCGTGAAGCCGCAGGTCTTCACCTGTGAAACCTTCGAACTGAAGCCGAGGGCATGCAGGTCGTCATGAGCCGTCGTCTGCGCAAGCTCCACATCAAAGGCGGATGCGCAGAACTTCGCGAACGAGGCCAGCGAGACGACCTGGTTCGAGTCGTTCTGAGACAGAACCCAACCGGCTGCAATCTCGCACTGCTCGTCGTCCAGAAGTGGCGCCGCTCCGCTGGCCTTCTCCGCCGTGAAGATCTGGCCCGTCACCGCGTGGGTGCGCACCCAACGGTCCAAAGACGACTTGGGCACGGTGATTGCGGCGTCGGCAAGAATGTCGCGAAAAACCGAGCGGGAAATCCCTCGCGCCTCCAGCGGGCCGACGAGGCGTGCAATAAGTTCACGCTGGGCGGTCGACAACTCTATTGACGGGTACTTGCGCTTCTCGGACATAGGGTTCTTTCGGCGAAAACGATAGACTCAATTTTATCCGAAATGCTGGAATCCAGGATGAGATTGGACTCATTATGCCATTTCTCAATTGAGCTTTTGGTAGGATGGGCAAAGCGAAGCGTGCCCATCCTACATCTAGTAGCCTAAAACCTATGCGGAATTGGTATTAGGCAATCATGGTTACATTGCCGCCAGTGATCGTAGACAGCGAAGCGATGCCACTCAATTCGATCAATTGGTCGTCTGCATTGCCAGCGGCAGTGCCGGCGTAATAGACGTAGGTGTTGCCGCCGTCAATGAACATCGCGATAGAATTGACTGCATCCAATTGCGTATCCGCTTGAACCGCAGCAATTTTCAGCGCCAAGGTGTTGTCATCTGGGTGGAAAGTGATTAATCCACCCGCGGACTGTTGCACGTTTGAACCTGCGCCTGAACCCGCAACCAGTGGATTTGCATCAATACCCAACAGGGTGGTGCCAGCGCCAAAGGTCAGAATGTCGGCGCCAGCGGCGTTGAAGTCAGTGATTACATCCATTGATATACCGATCACCGAACCGTCCGCGCCAAACGCAAACGTATCAATTCCACCGCCACCGGTCATGCGATCTGCCCCCGTACCGCCGGTGATCAGATCGTTACCCAAACTCGCCACGATGGTATCGTTACCGGCGCCCGTGGTAATCGTGTTGGATTGGCCGGCAGCACCCGTCGTCGTGACCGTATCGTTGCCCGTACCCGTGGTTATAGTCTGCGGAGCTGCCGTGGCGGTTGCATTTACTGTGACCGCATTTGTACTCGTACTGGTAATAATCTGCGCCCCGGTATTGGACGCTGCGGTCACTGTAACCAGATTTGCCCCACCGCCACCGCCATTACCAATCGTCTGTGCGCCTGCGCCAGTGGTGGTTGCTGTCGCGGTGGCAAGACCTGCGCCGTAAATAGTTAGCGCCCCGGCACCAGATGTTGCTATCACTGCGGTAACCCCTGAACCCGTTATAACCGTCTGTGCGCCAGCAATGGATGTTGTGGTGATCGTTGCGGCTCCGGTAAACGTACTCATGGTAACGTCAATCGCGCCTGAACCGGATGTCGCCGTCGTCAGATCTATCCCACCGGTCGCGAATGCAGCTTCAAAATTAGCGCCGGTGGTGATGGTTTGGGCGCCATTACCTGTAGTGTTAATTACAATCTTTTCGATGCCTTTAAGGTTGGTCCAGAGGGTATCAGGCGGTGTGATGGCAACATCTATCAGGTGGTCGAGATGCAGAGTATCTATGCCTCCGCTACCGTCAATAGAATCCGTGTCACCAAAGCTATCAGTCACTGCATCATCGTAGGTGGACGAAAAGGTGTCGTCACCTGGGGTACCAACAATGTTGTCTGCACCCTCAGTGAATGTCCCCGCCGTGGTATTGGTCACCGGCTGCGGGGTGAGGCTGAGGGCATCGTTACCCGCCGCATCCTGAATGGCATTGAGGTCGTTACCGGCGGTCGGATCGGTGTACGCGACAGTGACCGCCTGACCATTGAGGACTGGCGTGGTCAAGGTCAAAGTGACCGTTTTGGCGACCGCATTCACCGCGACCGCGGTGACCGCATTGGCGCTCCCGCCCGCCATCACGGCGAAGGTGCCGGGGATGGGCA
>JAIFNF010000031.1 GCA_020047885.1 Gammaproteobacteria bacterium
GCAAAGGCGCTGATTGAGCAAAACCGGGTTGTGCTGAGTACGCAAGTGGTTAATGAAGTATGCAACAACCTGATTCGTAAAGCCGGCTATACCGAACCTGAAATCCAGCAAACCATCCAGAATTGGGTGGCGGTTTATCCGATTCTCGATGTGACGCTCCCCATTATCCAGCAGGCTTCCGTGTTACGTGTAGCGTATTGCCTGTCGTATTGGGATAGCCTTATTCTTGCTACAGCACAGAATGCTGGTTGTTCGGTCGTCTATTCAGAAGACATGCAGGATGGTTTGAGAATAGGCGGATTGACTCTCCGTAATCCATTCAAAGCCGGATCGTCATGATCAAAGCGGTGTAACGGGTTCCCGCACGCCTGTATTCATTTTTCTAATCGTTCAATTCCCCCTTTGGCAAAGAGGAGCCACAGGGGATGTTCTCCCCCCTTTGAAAAAGGGGGGCCGGGGGGGATTTCCCTTTGCCAAGGGTGGAACTGAACGATGACACAGGAACAACAGTAACTTGGGGAGAGCGGAGACGATGTTAAAAATCAAGCGGATGGGAAGCGTTGGCCTGTTGCTGGCGTTATTGATTGGGTTGAGCGGCTGCGAAGCCACGGAGGCGGCGGAACGGGTGGCGCTGGTGGTGGGGAATAGTGAATACACCCATGCGCCGTCGTTGAGTAACCCGGAACGGGATGCAGCGGCGATTGCCAAGGCGCTGAAGGGTCTGGGTTTTGCCGTGACCGGGCCGTTATTGAACCAGAATAAGGCGCAGATGGACGCGGCGCTCAAAGCATTCGGGCGGCGGTCGCAAGGGGCGACGGCGGCGGTGCTGTACTTTGGGGGGCATGGGGTCGAGGTGGGCGGGCGGAACTACCTGTTGCCGACCGATGTAACGCTGGAGCGGGAACGGGATGTGGCGCTGGAAGGGGTGAGCCTGGAGGTGGTGGTGGATCAACTGGGCGGGGCGAGCGGCTACCGGCTGGTGATTCTGGACGCCTGCCGGGACAACCCGCTGGCGGCGCAGATGCAGCGGACGGATGGAACGCGGTCGACCTATCGGGGGCTGGCACCGATTGAAGTGTCAGGGCAGACGTATGTGGCGTATGCGGCGCGGGCGGGTCAGAAGGCGAAAGATGGAACCGCGGGAGATCACAGTCCGTATGCGGCGGCGCTGCTGAAATACCTGAAAGAACCGTTGCCGCTGCCGAACCTGTTTGGGGCGGTGCGGGAAGAAGTGCGCCAGGCGACGAGTGGCGAGCAGGAACCGTGGTTGTATGGGGCATTTGGCCGGGAACCGATTTATCTGGTCGGGGAAGCACCGGTTGCCGAACCGACGCCGGTTGCTGCGCCAACCCCTGCGCCGGTTGCTGCGCCAGTGGCACCGCTGCCGACTGTGGATCACGATCTGATTGCGTGGCAATCGGCGGAGAAATGCGGGACGGCGGCGTGTTTCCGGGCGTATCTGAAGAAACATCCGCAAGGGCAATATGCGGAAATGGCGCGGGCGAGGTTGGAACCGGAAGCGGTGCCGGAGTCACGTCCGGTAGTGGCGACGACACCCACCGCACGGCCAGCAGCCAAACAACGCTTTACCGATGATGACAATGGCACGGTCACCGACAACCAGACCGGGCTTATTTGGCTCAAGGATGCGAATTGCTTTGGCTCTAAAAACTGGTCAACGGCGATGGATTTGGCGAAGCGGTTGAAGCATGGGCAATGTGGACTTCGTGACGGATCGGTGGCCGGGCAGTGGCGGTTGCCCAGCAAAGAGGAGTGGGAAGCCTTGATCGATAAGGACGCCCGCGATCCACCATTGTCGGCGGAGCATCCCTTCACGAGCGTCCAACCTAGTTCTTACTGGTCATCAACGGCTGTCGTACGCTGGATCGGTAAAGCGTCCGGTGGCGCGTGGATCAGGTACCTTAACGGCGACGGCTTAGAATCGTCGATCGACAAAGACAATATAAACTACGTCTGGCCAGTGCGAAGTGGACGATGAGGGGCTTCGGTACTATTTGGCTCCACGCCGTTCAGTTCCCCCCTTTAGCAAAGGGGGGTGAGGGGGGATTTATCCTGCCGCCTGTGCGAAATCCCCCCCGGCCCCCCTTTTTCAAAGGGGGGAGGTGAATACGGGTAAAAAAATCGCAGCGAACCGTCAGAAAACCCGTCCCTGTCCGTCATCATTGAAGGTCAGTGCAATTTATTTCATCCCACTTCGGAGATCGTTCTCATGTTCCACCGCAACCGCTTCATTCCCCTGTTCACCCTGCTGGCGCTCACCGCCGCCAACCCCATCGTCGCCGCAGAAGATAGTTTTGAACCTGCCTTGCGAGTCGAACGCGATGATGGCCGCGACCCTGGCTCAGCCCAAGCTGGCAATTTCCAACTCCAGATCAGCGGTCCCAGTCAGCAATACCGCATGAAAGACCGGATTGAATTCCAGGTCTCCGGCAACCAGGATTTCTTTCTCTGGGCCTATACCGTCGATCAGAACGGTCAAGCCACCGTGCTGGTGCCTGGCCCGGCGCAATCCGGCAACAAATACGACGCCGGTCGCCGCTATCGGGTGCCGAATCCCGGCGTCAGCTTCTATGCCGACGAAACCGGCCCGCATCAGATCACGGTCGTGGCCACGACGCGCTGGTTCGACATCGACCGCTGGCTGCAACGGCACGCCCAAAAGAGCGGCGAACTGTTGGCGATCCCTGTCGCTGAACTGGAAAGCGCCTTCAGCGAAATGGGCGTGCAGATTGGCCGCGACCGGCCGGGTAGTGGCGGGGCGCAGCCGGATCGCCAGGAAGTGGTGGTGCGTTACCTTGGTTTCGACGTAACCCGCTAAGGCAATGGCCTGAAATGAAATTCCCCCCTTAGCAAAGCGAGTTCTCACCCCTTTGCAAAAGGGGGAAACAACAAAACGGGTTCTCCCCCTTTGAAAAAGGAGGGAGACCGGCCCGATTCGGTATGGCCGCTTCCATAACTCCCCTAAGCTGAAAGACTTTATGAATAATCTCCCTCGCATATTTCCCCTGGTGTTGCTGGCAGCCTGGCCTGTGTCGGCTCCGGCAGTGGATGTTGGCGAACTGAAAGCGATCTATCTCCAGCAAACCGAGGCCAAGGGCTTTACCCCGCCACAAGCGCCTGATGATTTTGCCGCCGAGTTCGCCGAGTTCGCCGCCACTGGCGAATTCAAAGCCGTGATCGGTGCGCCCAAGGCTGACGGCGATCCCCATCTGAGTCCCCGGCTCAAACGGCTGATCGCCGCGCAGCAGGTCAAGGGCAACAGTGTGTTGCCGCAGGCACTGGAAACGCTCGCCGCGCCGGTGACCACCGATGCCATTGGTTTGACCCTGCTGCCGGAATCGACTGCTGACAGCGAATCACTGCTGAAAAAAGTCCAGAGTTATGGCGGCAACGGCCTGATCGCTGACGCCACCGGTACGGTACTGGTGACGGTGCCCAACGATCAGTTGGCGGCGTTGCTCGACGCGACGCCGACCGGCTATATCGATCTCCAACCCCGTTACGAACCCTATTTTGGCGCGACCACCGGCGAAGGCGGGGCGATGATGCAGGTGCGCACCCTGCACGATGCTGGGGTCAAGGGTCAGGGCGTGACGGTGGCGGTGCTGGATATGGGGTTCAAAGGCTATTCCCAACTGGTCAGCGCCGGCGAACTGCCCAAAGCCCGCGCCACCCAGGCGTTTGGTCAGTATCCGTTTGAAGCCACGACCGTACACGGTACGGCCTGCGCCGAGATTGTGGCGGACATTGCGCCTGCCGCTGACCAGGTGCTGGCCCGCTTCGATGGCGGTCAGCAATCCTTGCAACAAGCATTGCACTGGCTGCGGCAGCAAAAGGCGGTGACGGTGGTTAATGCCTCGTGGGGCGCACACCTGCGGCGAATTGACGGGCTAGACGCCACTGATCAGGAAATTGACCGGTTCGTGAAGGAGACCGGTGTGGTGTGGGTCAACGCGGCGGGCAATGAGGCTGAACAGACCTGGAGCGCGCCCGTGGCTGACCGTAACAACGATAGCTGGGTGGATGTCGCGCATGGCAAGGAATCCCGAAACTTTTTGATGGTGCAGGCTAAAGGTGCGTACTACATCCACATTCAATGGAATGACTGGGGTTCCTCGGTGCAGCCGACCGCGACCCAGGATTTGGACGCCTACCTGTTCGTCAAGCAGGGCGGGGAAATGGTGTTGTGGGATCGGTCAGAGGTCGTGCAGAACGGCCGGCAGAACCCGGAAGAGGTGCTCAAGGGCGATTCGTTGCCCGGCGGGGTGGCGGCGCTGTTGATCAAGAAAAAGCGGGCGAATCGGGAGTTGCAAGTGCGGGTGGGTGTACCGCGTGGCGTGCAATTAACCCCGCACAGCCCGCCGTTCAGCCTGTCCAGCCCGGCCAGCGCCAGGCAAGCGCTGGCGGTGGGCGCGGTCGATGTGCGTTCCCGGCAATTGGCCTCCTACAGTTCCAACGGCCCGTCGTGGGATCGGCGGCTCAAGCCGGAAGTGTCGGCCCCGACCGGGGTGAGCAGTCAAGCCTATCGACTGGAGGGCGGTGATGGCCGGTTTCATGGCACCTCGGCAGCAGCCCCGCATGTCGCCGGTTTTGCCGCACTGTTGGCCTCGGCCAAGGAAAAACTGCGTGGCTCAAACTTGCGGGCGGCGCTGGAGCGTTCCATCCAGCCGATGGGTCAGCCGCAGCCGAATAATGGTTATGGGCGTGGGTTGACCGTGGCCGGTAAGGTCGTCGCGCGTCCGGCGGAGATGCCGCCAAGCGATGAGTCACCGTCGGTAGAGAAACCACCGGCTGAGCAACCCTCCAGTGATGCGACCGGGCGGGTGCGGCGCAAACTCGATGAGTTGTTGCACAAACCCTGATCCGGATTCCGTCTGGATGGGGTCTCCCCCCTTTGAAAAAGGGGGGCCGGGGGGGATTTTCATTGACCTTGGGAGAGAAACCGAGATGTTGCGAATGAATAAAATCGGAAGCTATGGCCTGATGCTGGCGTTACTGATTGGGTTAAGCGGCTGCGGTGCCACGGAGGCCGCGGAACGGGTAGCGCTGGTCATCGGGAACGGTCAGTACGATAACGCCGCTCGCTTGAGTAACCCGGAACGGGATGCACAGGCGATCTCCAAAACACTGAAGGATTTGGGGTTTAGCGTGACCGGGCCGCTGTTGAATCAGAGCAAGGTGCAAATGGACACGGCGCTCAAGCAGTTTGGGCGACAAGCGCAGAACGCGACGGCAGCGGTGGTGTATTTCTCCGGGCATGGAATGGAGTTGGGCGGGCAAAACTACCTGATTCCGAAAGATGCGGTGCTGGAACGGGAAAAGGATGTGTCGCTGGAAGCCGTGGCGCTGAACGTGGTGCTGGATCAGGTCAGCGGGGTGAATGGTTATCGGCTGGTGATTCTGGATGCCTGCCGGGATAACCCGCTGGCGAACAACATGGTGCGAACCAACGGCGCGAAAGCGGTTTATCGGGGCTTGGCACCGGTGGAGCCGGCTGGGCAGACCTATGTGGCGTATGCGGCGCGAGCCGGGCAACGGTCGCAAGATGGCGTGGCGGGCGGAAATAGCCCCTATGCGGCGGCGCTGC
>JAIFNF010000088.1 GCA_020047885.1 Gammaproteobacteria bacterium
AAGTAGCCTGCTGTTTGGCATGGTGCGGTTGAACGAGGCGGTGAAGGTCGCAGAACGGGCGCGGCAAGCGGCCCCGAATGATGCGATGGTCAACACGGTGTGGGGCTTCCTGCAACTGGCGCAGAACCAGGTGAATGACGCCCGCGAGGCGTTTGAAGCCGCCATCGCCCAGGATTCCACGTTGGGCCTGCCGCATCTGGGCTTGGGGCTGGTACTGTTTCGGGGGAATCAGACCGACGCGGCGGTGGCGGAAATGCGGAAAGCCACGCTGCTGGAGCCGCAGGTTTCACTCTACAACAGCTATCTGGGCAAGGCGTTTTATGAGGCCAAGGATGACCGGCGGGCGCAGAAATATCTGGAGGTTGCCAAGCAGCTTGATCCCCGCGATCCGACGGCGTGGTTCTATGATGCGATTCGCCTGCAAAGCGTCAACCAACCCGTTGAAGCCGTGGAGAATCTGCAACAATCCATCGAGTTGAATGACGACCGGGGCGTATACCGATCCCGGTTGTTGCTGGATGAAGACCAGGCGGCACGGTCAGCAGCACTGGGACGGATTTACAATGCAGTCGGTTTTACGGAACTGGGGTTGCGGGAAGGCTGGCAATCGGTGAGCCGCGATCCTGCCAACTATTCCGCCCATCGCTTGCTGGCGGATTCCTATGCCGCGCTACCCAACGCGGAGGCGGCCAGAACCAGTGCATTGCTGCAAGCGCAACTGTGGCAACCGATCAATATCAACCCGATTTCGCCACGCCAGGCCGAGACGCAGTTACTGCTTCCCGCGCCTGGCCCGCTGACGCCCTCCCTCTATGAATTCAATTCGCTGTTTGTCAACAACCAGCCCACCCTCAATGTGTATCCGGCCTGATGGATCAGTCCTCCTACAGCATCGGCCAGTTTCATTATCAAAGTAACGGTTACCGGGCTAACAGCGATCTGGAAAATAATCTCTACAACCTGTTCGTTCAAACTGCCATAACCCCGGATTTCAATCTTCAGGCCGAATATCGGTCTCGCGAGACGATAACGGGTGATCCTCGATCCAATTTTGATGGATCATTTCGATCGACACAGCGGAGAACTCTTGATCAGGACATTGGGCGCTTGGGCGCACGTTATTCGCTCTCGCCACAAACTAATATTATCGCCTCGGTCATGTACGCGGCTTCTGATGATAGCCTCGAATTTAAAAATAATCCAGATTATAACCTTTCAGGATCACAAAAAGGCTATTTAGCCGAAACCCAACTACTTTATAAAAGCGATTTTTTTAATCTTGTTACGGGTGTTGGCGCTTATTCAATAGATAATAATTTTTCCAATAATGAACAACCGAACACAACGGATCATCAGGAGATTGTCTATAGCTACGCTAATTTCAAACTTCCTGAAAACTTGATTTTGACCGTAGGCCTAAGCTATGAATCCGATGATACTTCCAATGCCCGTTTTGATGAACTTAATCCCAAATTGGGCTTGCAATGGATGATCAACAACCATGTTTCACTACGGGCAGCAGCATTTCAGACCGTCAATCGCGGATTTACCGTTGATCAGACCATTGAACCCACACAGGTAGCTGGTTTTAATCAGCTTTATGATAATGGTGATTCAACCATTTCGAAAAATTACGGTATCGGTCTTGATGTACGACTCAACAACCGGCTGTTTGGCGGCCTCGAAGCGTTAAGAAGGGATAACGAAGTACCTTTCGGGGCAGTCGACGAACCCGCATTTTATCTGATTGAGCATAATCAGGAGAATTTTTATAGTGCCTACATTAACTGGATGCCCAGTCACCGCTTAGCCTTTTCCATTGTAGGGCGGTATGAGAAATTTGCGGAACAAGACTGTATTATCTGCCAGCCTTCCTTAATGCCTGCTCAACTCAGAACGATCACGCTGCCCTTGAATATCCAATACTTTGATCCTTCCGGCTTTTTTGCCGGACTGGGCATTGTCTATGTCAATCAGGATATTCAACTTCTCGATGCCAGTTCCCTCGTCTTTTTACCACCGACGGGACCGGGTTTACCGGTTATCGATCCGGGTTCCGTAAAATTTTTACCCGACAGTGAAAAATTTACCTTGATCAATGTGGGCTTAGGTTATCGCCTTCCAAAACGCCAGGGAATCATCAGCCTGGAAGCCAGAAATGTGTTTGATCAGCAATTTCGTTTCCAGGACTACAGTTTTATGTCAGCCGACCAAGTGTCTAATCCCCTCTATCTCCCAGAACGAACCTTCTTTGGGCGGTTTGTTCTTAACTTTTAATGACCCTGCTGCGGAGAAAACCTGATGAAATTGACGGGCGTTGAAGTGCCTTTTGAAACCGTATCCAACATGGCGCCGAACACGGTTCTGGTGGTCATTGCGGATGACGAAGGAAAAATTAGAGTGGTCAAGGTCGATCCCTCATCGATGACTGAGGACGAAGCTTTTTTGAAAGTGACCGCCCATCAAGAACAGCCTCAAGCGGGCTGTTGGGTAATGGTGAGTGGCAAACTGACATGGGTAGACCCCTGCCCGCACTGAGCTAACGCCTTGCCGAAGTTCAACGCCCGAATTCTGTCGGCGGCGCTGGTGGCCATCGCCGCTTTAGGGATCACGCTGCTGCTTACTAACCTGTCCTTTTTCGCGTTTATCGAACTGAAAGGACTCGATCTGCTATTTACCCTGCGCGGCCCATTGCTACCCTCCGAGGATATCGTCATCGTCGCCATTGACGAACCCTCCATGGCCGAAATCGGTCGGCAATGGCCCTGGCCCCGCAGTCTTCATGCGCAACTGATCCAGAAACTTAATCAGGCTGGCGCCCGGGTGATCGGCTTTGACATCCTGTTTGCCGAACCCTCAACGCCCGAAGACGATCAGGCCTTCGCCCGCGCCCTGCAGGACGCCAAAAACGTGGTCCTGGTCAGTGTTTTTTCCATCCTTGATGATCCCCTGTTTCGCCAAACCATCCGGGTCGATCCCGCACCGCTGTTCCGGGACGCGGCCATCGTTGGTAACCCCCTGATCAAGATTGACGCCGACGGCGTGGTGCGGCGGGCGCGCTTGCAAGCCCTGGATACTCCCTCCTTCGCCTTGCAGGTGTTCCGGCGTTTTATCGGGAATCCGGCAGGTGTAGCGGGCGAGCCGGAACAACCGCAATTCGGCCAAGAGACTTTGTTGCAGGACACGCTGATTAACTACCATGGATCGGCGCGAACCTTCACCACTGTGTCCTACTACCAGGCTCTGGATTATCAGCAGATGCTGCCGTCCGGGTTTTTCACCGACAAGATCGTTCTGGTGGGGTGGTCGCTGGAAGGGATGCCAGAACCACAACGGTTAACCGGCGATCTGTTTCTCACCCCGTTTTCCTGGATCTCCGGGAGTTTGACGTCCGGCGTCGAAGTGCAGGCCAATATGATCAACAATCTGCTGAATGGGCGGTTTATCCATGAACTCGCTCCCGTTCAACGCTGGCTTTTGTTGCTCACGCTGGCGCTGGCGGTCAGCCTCTCCCTCGCTGGACTCAAGCCGGTGGTCGCCCCGCTGGCCACGTTCCTGTGGTCGGGTTTGTTCCTGGCGCTGGCCGCCTGGATCTTTGCCAAAGCCGACCTCTGGCTACCCATCCTGTCCGGGATCCTCCTGGTGGCGCTGATCTATGTCGGCCATTTGCTGGTTCGGGTTCTCAGCGCCGAGCACGAGCGTCGTCTGTTGTTGGA
Organism: Gammaproteobacteria bacterium; assembly: GCA_020047885.1. The sequence goes on from JAIFNF010000088.1 coordinate 3,717, forward strand.
AGCCGCGAATCGTGAACTGGAAGGCACAGTCCTGGAACGCACCCAGGAACTGATCGACGCCCACCAGGAACTGGGCGAGCGCCATCTGCTCCTGGAAACGGCCTATCGGGATCTGGCGACGACCCAGCAGCAACTCATTCATGCCGAGAAAATGGCCTCGCTGGGCCTGCTGGTGGCGGGTATCGCCCATGAGTTGAATAACCCCATCAGCTACGTTCACAGCAATCTGGAATTCATCGAGGACTATGTGGAGCGTCTGGCCGGGATGGCTTCCACGCCGCCGGTGCCACAGAGCCGGTCCAACGGTACGCCGAGTCCCAAGGAGCCTGCTCTGGAAACCACCCTGCAAACCCTGCGCGAACTGATCGCGAGTTGTCAGGAGGGTTCGGCGCGGGTGAAAAAGATCGTCCTGGATTTGCGCACGTTTTCCCGAATGGATGATCATGACCTAGCGCTGGCCGATGTCCATGAAGGGATTGAATCCACGCTGAATCTGCTGACCCGGCAATACGGGGAGCGCATTACGATTCATCGCGATTATAGCGACCTGCCGCCGATAGAGTGCTATCCCGGTCAAATGAATCAGGTCTTTATGAATCTATTGCAAAATGCGGCACAGTCTATTCCGGATCGTGGCGATGTCTGGATTCAAACCGCAGCGCTGAATCAATGGATCCGGATTGTGATTCGTGACAATGGCGATGGAATTTCTGCGGAAGATCTTCACCGGGTTTTTGATCCCTTTTTTACCACCAAAGATGTGGGCATAGGCACCGGTCTGGGACTCAGCATCAGCTATGGCATTATTCAGAAGCATAGCGGAAAAATTCGGGTCAGGAGCGACATTCATGCAGGAACGGAATTCACCATTGAATTACCCGTGCATTCACTGAGGAAGAACATTAATGAAGCGCCATAATTTGTTGATTGTTGATGATGAAAAGGAAATTCTGCGCAGTCTCCGGCTGACGTTTATAGAGGATCACGAAGTTTTTACGGCCTCCAGTGGTACTGAAGCGCTCGTGATTCTGGAACAACAGGACATCTCGCTGATTATGACTGATCAGCGTATGCCAGGAATGACGGGGGTAGAACTATTAAGGCGCGTCATAGAAATCAAACCGCATATCATGCGTATTATCCTAACCGGCTATACTGACACGACAGCGTTGGTTGAAGCGATCAATCAGGGTCATATTTATCAGTACATTACCAAACCCTGGGATCGCCACGATTTACGGCTGGTTGTCCGGCGGGCGCTGGAAGCTTATGAGATAATCCTGGAAAATCAGCGGTTACTCAAAGAATTGCACAGTGCTAATGAGCGACTCCAGGTCGAAAACGCCTTTCTGAAAACCGAGATTAACAAGGATCAGCGATGCGCCGAAATCGTTGGGCACAGTCCAGCGATGCAACACGTTCTTGATTTGGTTCATCGGGTGATCAGCAGCTCATCGACCGTATTGCTCACTGGCGAAACCGGTACCGGCAAGAGCCTGTTGGCCTGCTACATCCATAACCATGGTCCCCGCAAGGATCGATTGTTTATTGAACAAAACTGCGGGACACTGCCTGAAACATTGCTGGAAAGCGAGTTGTTTGGCTACAAGCGCGGCGCATTTACCGGGGCTGTCCAGGATCGCAAGGGCCTGTTTGAGGTAGCCGATGGCGGGACGATTTTTCTGGATGAAATTAGCGAAATGAGTCCAATGCTTCAGGTGAAACTATTGCAGGTTCTCCAGGATGGCCGCTTTCGGCGGGTCGGTGATAGCGAATACCAGCGGGTCGATGTACGCATTATCGCCGCGACCAACAAAGATTTACAGGCTGAAATTCTGCAGGGCCGTTTTCGTCAGGATTTATATTATCGAGTTAATGTTTTTCCGGTTTACCTGCCGCCCCTGAGGGAACGTATTGAGGATATTCCGCTACTGGCGGAACATGGTCTGAAAAAAAACCAGCGCAAGTTAAGAATTCCACCGAACGGTTTTAGTGAAAAAACCTTGGAAGCGTTATGCAGTTATGACTATCCCGGTAATGTACGAGAACTTGAGAACCTCATCGAGCGCGCCTTGATTTTAAGCACCGGTGATCAAATCGAACCCGGCGAATGGATGCCGGTTTCCCTGATTGGTGTCGACTGCCAACCTCGATTGGGAGGCATCGAACAGGCGAAAATTCGGCGGTTGCTGGAACTGCATAAAGGTAACCTTAATTGGGTCGCCAAAGCGATGGGTATCAGCCGCACAACGCTTTGGCGTCGTATGAAGGACTAATATCGCCCGAGGGTTTCCATGTTTCATTTTGAAATATGTGAAACGTCCTTCATTTCAAAATGAAACAGCATCGGCGATGCCCGGCGATTTCCGTTCACCCTGATTTTCATTATATTAATGTTTTATAAAATAATTTTTTGCATGGTTTTGATCGCCTGTCCCCCCATCTCCCTTGGCCTGAATGTTGCGAAAGGGGTCGTTCCAGTACCTATGTTGGCCACCGGCCAACGTATCGGAATGATCGGGGGATCCAGTCATGGTGTTTGGAAATTATGCCCAGCAACTTCGCCAACAGCGTCATCAGATCAGTCGCCGTTATTCGGTTCGCCAGACCGCCCAGCGTATTGGCGTCGATCCGGCGTATCTGCGCCGGGTTGAACTTGGAGATACCGCACCACCTTCCGAGGAGACTATTCAGCTCTTGGCCGCGGATTTGGGAGAAGACGCCGATTTGTTGTT
>JAIFNF010000014.1 GCA_020047885.1 Gammaproteobacteria bacterium
GCACGACCAATGGCTCAAAGACCATCCCGATTTCAGCAGCCGGGAACTGCTGGACAACTGGACCCGCATCCGCGAAGCGTGGGGCTTGACGGCGCACCGCCCACGCCTGACGACCGCCCGGTGAATCCGCCCGTGTCCGGCCATCTCGCCCGCGGTGAGGGCGTTCTGATCTACCCGATGCCCGAAGAGCCTTCCCACGACGGCCCGGAGCCGGATGATGAGCCGGGTCGGTACACGGTCACGCGGTCTGGCGCTCCCGACCGGGGGGGCAGGTGAAAAATCGCGATGGCTGAAAAACGGACGGAGAGGGGTCAAGACGCCCGCGAAAATTTCGTAGGCTACCCTGACAGCGGGAGAGGCGATTGAGCGTTCCTATCCCCCCCGTAGGCGGTCTGAGAGGCATCGGTGCGCCAGACCCGACCCCCGAACTCCGGGCACAGGCGGAAACCCTGCTCCAGACCCTGCTCCAGGCGGAGGGGGTGCCGGATCGGGGCGTGTACCGACCGGGCGAAGTGTGCCAGTTGCTGCGCATTAGCCCGACGACGCTGCGGCAATTTTGTGAGTTGGCCGAGCATCCCACCGTGAAAAATCCCGATCCCCGCGCCCTGGATTCCTTTCTGGTCGGCTGTCATCACCGGATTTCCCGCGCCGCGCTGGTGGAATGGCTGGTCAGGAACCAGACTTTTCAGCGGGAAGGGTGATGACGAAGTACGATGGCCAGGATTGCCATACTTGATCCCAAAACGGGCATTCTCAGCAACAATACTGGGCATTACCGACCTTCATTGGGCAGAACGCCTTTAGTTTGCAATGCGTCCAGTGCAATTTGTTTGCGGAGCGAGAGGTCAGCGGTACTACGGGTGTCGAGATTCAACGCAAACAGCCACGTATCGTCGGCGGCCTCCACATACCCCACATACCATCCGATGCCTGGTGTAGTCCGCGCTGCCCAGCCCGTTTTGGCGTACAGGCGATAGCGCGGAGTCGTTTCAACCCGCATGATCGTTTTGAGCGTGTCGTAACTGCTGGCCCGGTACGGCAGACGGCGTTCCACCAACTGTTTGAGGAAGGCGACCTGCTGTTCGGCACTGATGGTCAGTGAACCATTCAGCCAGAACTGCGTCCCGTCAAACGGTTCACGCAATTGCCCGTATTTCGCCTGACGAAGATAGGCCGGGTATTTCGATGCGCCCACCCGCCGGGCCAATTCCTGATAGCACCATACGCAACTGACCTTGAAGGCGCTTTCGAGCGTCTGGTCGTGATTCCAGTCAGCGATCTCGTAATGCGTTCCATCCCATGGCATAACCGCATGGGCACCGGCGATGACCCCTTCTTCAAGGGCGATCAGGGTGTTGAATACCTTGAAGGTCGAGGCGGCGGTAAAGGCGTGCTGCATACGGGTCTCGTTATGCACAAACCGCTGACCCGTCCTGGCCGATTCGATGAGGACGGTCCCCGTGACTCCGGCGTTGCTGAACAGCGCGGCGATGGCGGGGTCTTCCGCTCGAACGAAGAGGGGCCAACACAGCAGACCGGTGGTGATGAAGAGTCTGAGCATGAGGGTGGGGTTAACGCACTGCTCCACCAGCCCCGCGTAGCGGGGTCAGGTGCAAACTACATTTAAGGATGTTGTTGAATGTTGAGTTGCCAAAAAGACGGCAACCCAACCTATAGTGGCTATCGACAAAAAATAATGGCGGATTGCCTACGGCGAATCCGCCCTACGAGCTACTTAGCGATCCGGGGCCACGAATATCGTGTTAGGAGCAGGTATGGCAGAAGGCGCTGAAGCCATTGCGGCTTCTTTAAGTCCTGCGCTTAGTTGGTTAAGATCCGGTATTTCCAATACCGCACCAACACGTAACATACTCGGATTTATCCCGATGTTGTCCCGGTTTATCTTGTAGAGAATAGGCCACAATTTAGCGTCCTTATAATATTTCTGCGCCAGTCCCGACAGAGTATCTCCCGGCACAATTCGATGCGTCCTCCAAGGGTCCACCACTTTCACATCTTCTTTCACACCTTCCCCGTGGATTTTCCATGTAGCACGTTTAACGGTACGGGACGGAGCATATGGTGCAATCCGTGGGAAATTTCTCGCCAAAGGATCATGCGGTTGAGCGCCGAGAGTGTCCTCGACATACATAACCGCAGTCCACTCGAATGCGTCGACCATCTTGCCTCGGACGTTTTTTCGCATGTAGGTAATATTGACCGGTGTCTCGAAATCAATTGCGAAGCTGCCGACTAACATGTCCGCTTCTGGCCACCCTGATTGGGGCTCATCACCACATTTCTCGAAACGATTGTCGCGCCACTCCCTATCGATCCATATGTGATTTGCATTTGTTGGGCTTTCGTACTTATTCCGTCCATGCACGGAGATCCTTGGGCTTTTAGCGGTGAACGCTGATCGACTCCAGTTGTCCTGTACCCATCTGTTGATGGTATCCACGAATTTCAATCTAGCCTCTTCCATAAGGTTTGGATACCGCCGTTCAAACCAGCTTTCTTGTCCCATTGGATTACGCTGGAAATGGTTCGGCCCGAGACTGAAGTGGTCTATATATCTTGGTTCCGCGCCATATCTCAATTCCTCGCCGACGGGGCCTGGCGTATGTGACTCACACCGGCAGATGGTTCCATCCTCCAACCAATTGGGTCGTTGGAGTATCTGGCATATTGGTCCCGCATAGGTCTTACCTGCCACGATGCTTATCCTTTAGTATAGGCAAACGTCTTGCTTCTATTCGCTAACGACCCGCTTCACCTGCCCCGCGTAGCGGGGTCAGGTGCAAGCTACAGTTAGGCCCTGATTGATTAGATGTTGGATTGTCAAAAAGATGGCAACCTAACAACATACTCGACGCAACGCAGATTAACGAGCTGTCACCTTGCAAAACGGGAGGGAGGAGTCCATATATCCCCGCTAGGTGGCAGTGAGAGCCATTAGGCTTCGGGCAACTTTAATAACTTCCTGGCGTTGGCACTGGACACCTTCAAACGTTCTTCTCCATGCAACGGGCATGCATCAAACCAGTCAGCGCCTTCCTTCATGTCCTCATAGGGAAAATCCACCGAGAACATCACCCGGTCAATCCCCATCACGGCAATAACATTATTCAGTGTGTTAGTGTCAAAATTTCCGCTGGTTGTGATGTGGAAATTATCACGCAGGTACTGACTAAGTGGCTTCTTAAGCACCTTGCCACAGGGTGCATATTCGAAGCGTCGTTGTGCTCGTGCCATCATTGCGACCAAGCCTTCGCCCATGTGACCTAGTATCATCTGTTGCTTGGGATACCGATCAAACAGTCCGGATGTGATCAGGCGCAGCGCGTGAACCGCCGTCTCGGTACCGAACGCCCACATAGGACCCAACAACTCATCATGCCCCTCATAAATCAAACGTTGACTGGGCAAAGGTAGGCGTGGATGAAGATATACGGGTACTTCCAGCGCATTGGCCCGTTCCCAGAACACTTCGAATTTCGGTAAATCGAGATATTCCCCTCGTTCGCTGCTGTCGGTGTTGGTATAGCCGTTGATTAACGCACCCTTTAATCCGAGTTCCTTCACAGCACGTTCTAATTCATCGGCTGCAGCCTTCGGATTCTGTAACGGAACAGCCGCAAATCCGGCAAAGCGGGTCGGATGTTTGGCGATGTACTTCTCTGCTAACCAATCATTGGCTTGCTTGGCGTGGGTGATAGCAGTAAGTACATTTGTTTCACCCTGAATACCATCCGCAGTGAGCGAGACGACTTGCATTTTTACGCCATTAGCATCCATTTCTGGTAGGCGGTACTGTTCAACATCCGCCAATTTGGCTTCGATGAGTTTCCAAACTTTGGGATCGATACCAATGGGCTGGAATGTCGTAGCTTCAGAACCCGGGAAAGCAAAATGCTCTTCCAACGTAACCTTGCCCGGATTCGGGCGCACAGATGCCTGGGTTTGCGCTGAACCCACCTGCGCCGATCCAGAAGATTGCGTTGATCCAACCCGCGAGGCGATCAGTGCAGCACCGGCCATAGCGGCACGGAGAACACTGCGCCGTGTCATTTCGAAATCGATCATTCAGGGTGACTCCTATGAGTTTATATTTCTAACTTGCCATTTAGGACATCCGGTTGCCCGACTGCCCTCTCACTTTAGCATACGGAATTATTGCACCGGTGTTTTTTCATTCACCCTTACCCCAGATATTTACCGCACAAGACTCGATACGTGTGGGTGGCTAATCCCTATCCGACCGGGATTTTTACCCGGCCCGACAAGAAGCATCAATCTTTGCTTGACGCACTAACGCCGAAGTGCACCGAAAGAACCACAGTAGCGAAGCAAAGGCAGGGTTTTCCGGTCAACGCTTTATTGAGACCGCTTTTGGTTCTTGCTGGGTGGTGCAATGAATGCCACCACCGCCAGCCGCAATACCGTCAATGTTGATTTGCACAATGTCTCGGTCTGGAAACAAGACTTGTAATTTTTCTTTAGCGGCACAATCTGCTTTTGCATCGCCAAACTCTGGAGCAATGACCGCACCTTTGCACACATAAAAATTGATGTAACCCGCAGCAAAGTCGTCGCTCTCATACTGCTTACGGATAGTTGTCGGCCCTTCTATGACGATTACCTCCAACTTGCGGCCTTGAGCATCTGTGGCTTTGTGCAGTATTTCAAGATGCTTTTTGGTTACTGCATGATCATAGGATCCTGGATCAGGATCGTACCCCGCAACAACAACGCCCGGTTTAGCAAACCGTGCATAAAAATCTGTATGTCCATCCGTGATATCTTTACCTGCAATACCTGGCAGCCAAATAATCTTCTCTAGCCCCAGCAGCTTCTTTAATTCAACTTCGCATTGAGCTTTGGATACGCCAGGATTACGATTTTTATTAAGGACACAACTTTCAGTAATGATGGCCGTTCCGTGGCCGTCCACTTCAATACCGCCACCCTCCAAAATAAGCAACGTGTTTATGACGTTGCTTTTAGCTTGTCCCGCTACAAACCCCGCAACTTTCGCGTCTTGATCGGATTCTTGTTTTTCGCCCCAGCCATTGAAATTAAACTGCACCGCCGCTTTTTCGCCTTGGTCTGAAAGCACAAACACTGGGCCAGTATCTCGCATCCACAAATCATCCAAAGGTGCAATGACCAACTGAATAGAAGCCCCCACTAAATCATAGACAATATCGTAGTCATCTTCTGTAACAAGCATTGAAACTGGCTCATATTGCGCGATGGTTTTTGCAATGGTTGCCAAGTTACAGCGCACGACAGGGAGTAAGTCTTTACCCCATATTTCTTCGCTGGTTGCGAACGCCATCCAAGTGCGTTGATGCGGTTCGCTTTCGTCTGGCATGAACCACTTGCCTTGATTGTTAGCGTCTATGCTGTCGTCATCTTCTGCTGTCGTCATCTTCTAAGGAAGACCTGCGTTACGAATAAACCACCTGATACCATAACAGCTGCTTTAATAAATAGCCAGGGCAATCGCATTAAAATTTATTTAAAAATCAAGTAATTATTAAAATTACTTTTGTAATTTTTATGTTGTTATTTTAACGACCTTG
>JAIFNF010000151.1 GCA_020047885.1 Gammaproteobacteria bacterium
GCCAGCCATAAGGCCGCACCGCATACCGCTTCTCGATCAGATCGTGGAGAATCACCGGCTGGTTTTTCAGCGTACAAAGCTGGAGGTAGGTACGAAGATCGTTGAGCGCTTCCGGGTTGTTCTCGCCGGTCTGCACCCGCAGTTGTTCCTTGGCGATGTCGTTACTGCGCAGGATGGCGTGCACTTCTTTCAGCGGGTCGGCAGCCAACTGCTTGAGAAAGCGCATTTTGCTGAAGGTATTGAGGATGAGGTAGTCCATCACCTCGGTCAGCGCGGCCAGCGCCGTGGATGCCTTGAGTTTGAGCCGTTGCCCGGCCACAAAGTATTCCGCAACGGCCAGCATCTCGCCGAGCAGCGTCGTCAAGCGTTCCCGACGGTGGCGGTTATCCTCGGCACTGTCCCGCAGGATGCGCCGGGTCGATTCCGCCAGCGTGCCGTCGTTCTTGCGGGAGACATATTTTTCGGTCTGAAGGTAGGTACGCAGTTCCCGACCCAGGCGCTCGTCATTACCCAGGCGAATCAGCACCCCACCGCCCTCAGCACCGCTATCGAGGATTGCCTTGCCCTGGTCGAACATCTCGTAATCGTCAGCCAGCGGCGTGATGACCGCAACCCGCAATCCCCCCTCCTTCTGGTTACCGATAGGCAACCCGTCGCAACGGCGGTTGAGATCGAACACCATGCTGTTGCCGCTGAACTTGTGCTTGCGCTGATCCTTCAGCACGTCCTCGAACAGGATTTTGCCCTGGAGCCGCGCTTCATCGCTGTTGACCAGATCAACCTGCTTGATTTCCTTGTTGATGTCCCGCTCTTCATTGGTCAGGAAAAAGTAGTGCTCACCGCTGCGGCTGATCAGCGTTTCCTGTTCCAGACGCCCCAGACTCGCCTCAATGCGCCGCCGCAGCGCCAGTCGGTCGCCGTCAATCTGCTGGAGGCAGAGCGTCACGAGGTTGTCCACATTCCCCTTCATCTCGTCCACATAGCGGATCAGAAACAGCACTTGCAGCACGCGGATGTCGAACGGTTCGAGGCTGGGGTTGGTGTTGGCCTGATCGATAGTCTTCTTGACCGTGGTATCCAAAAAGCTTTCGATAGACGGATAGAAGTCGTACAGCGGGACGAGAACGCCGACCTCATGGCTTGAAGCGGTCTTGGCCGCCAACTGGAAGGCATCGAGCATTGACCGTTCGCCCCGTGCCAGGTGCATTCCGGTCGCTCCCGCCTTGCGGATCGCCTCGAAGATTTTCTGGATCAACTGGAACTGATAGGGCGCGAACGGGTAGTTCTTGACGAAATCCTCACTGTCCCGGAACGGGCGAAAGGTCATGCCGCAGTTTTTGAACGTCAGTTGGCTCTTGAGAATATCGCCCTGCTGCCTGAAGACCTCCGCCAACGCGTCGTGCACCTCGGGTTTTTTGGCCAACAACCGGGATTGAATCACCTCATCGACATTAGCGCTGGAGAGCGAGAGCGGCGGGAAAAAGCGCCCCTGAATCTTCGAGAAATCCTGTCGCCGCGTTCGGCTCATATCGCCCAGCACCGTGTCCATATCTTCCTGAGAGGTCACGATCACCCAGGCCCGACGCCGACAGAGCGTTCCCAATTCTTCAGTGATGGTTTGCAGACTCAGCATCAAATGCGAGTCGTTGCCGATGAACTGCCCGACCTCATCCACCAGAAACACCAGACGGTGCTGCGGGCCTTGGGCATCCAGATAGTCCTTGACCCATTTGCAGAAGTTTTCCACCGACAGGGCGAAATCGTCTTCAGCCCCATCAATCCATTTCTCAGCGGCGGATTCGCTTTGCCCGAGGGTTTCACTGAGCGCCTTGACCACCTCATCCCGAGTGAAATGGTACGCATCCCGTTCGTCACGCCAATGCCGTCCGGTACGCTGGGCATAAGCGGTGTGAAAAGCCGGGAGTAAACCCTTAGCGTCCAAGTAACGTTCCAAGTGGGCAATATGCGGATGGTCGCCGCTGTAACCTTGCAATTCGTTCAGCACCCGCAGAAAGACCCGCAGAATCAAATCACGCCCCGTGCCGGTCCCGTGGTCGGCCTTGCTGTCAATGTTGAACAGGATGACATCGGTGTGGGCGGCAACCGCCCGCTGAATGTCACCAAACAACAGAGCGTCCTTCACCTTGCTCTCGAAAAACGCCACCGCCTGCCGGGTCTGCCCGGCGTGGGTATGAACACGGTTGCGGAGCAGATAGGAAAGCACTTTCAAAAAATGCGATTTTCCTGACCCAAAAAATCCCGAAATCCAGACCCCCATCTTGCCGGTCGGGTCTGGATTCTTCCCCTGCGCCATTGCGCCCAGATACCAGTCGATGAATTTGCGGAAATGTTGATCGAGTTCCCGAGTCATCACGAACTCATCCAACTCTTGCCAGACCGCTGAATCATCCACCTGATCGGCCTTCACGACCCCATTGATGGGCCGGAAAATGTCCCGTTCAAAAAGCGCTTTGATCAGCATATCTGCCTCGATTTAATACAAAATGGGCCACAGAATGACACGGAATTGCACGGAAAAAACAGAAAAAAGTCTTCTTTTTCCGTGTTTCTTCCGTGTCATTCCGTGGCTAAAAAATCTTCTACGGCACCAGCGTGAAGGCCCGGTAGTAGTTGTCTTTCAATTTCCCAAACAGCCGGAGCGATTGCCCGTCGTAGCGCCCAGGGTAAAACATCACCAGCGGTGTCTGACCCATCACGGCGTGCAGGTTGTTGAGCAGGGCGTGCGCCCGCAGCAGTGGCCAGATGCTCCCGACGCCGGACACGATGACCAAATCGTGCTGCGCTGGTTGAGCCACTTCAGCGAACAGGGAACCCAACCGGGATTCATGGAGCGGTCCCGCCAGCGCCTTCTTGAGCGCCGCGTCCCCTTGATTCCGCTGCATCTGGAGCGCCTTGTCGAGCAGTTGGCGGCTCTTGAGGTAATCCAGCACGAAGTCAAACAGGTTGATGTGCTTCACGCGCAGGCCAGGCCGGTGCTTCGGCAGATGGTCAAGCAGGGTGTGCAGGTAGTCCCGAATCCGTAGTTCGGCTTCGGGCGGGTAATCGAAGATATAAAAGGCAATTTCGTTGCCCAGACCCCGGCCACTGAGAAAATCATCCGCGATCAGCCGGGGTAGAATCTGGTTCAGCCGGTCGTGGAGGGGATCGCTCATGGGCTGACCTGGAGGCAACGCAGGACATCGCGTTCATCGTGCTGTTCGAGGTACCGCAACACCGGTTCGACGATATGTACCGTCTGAAGGGTGCGGGTTTGGGTATTGTCGAGGTAACCGGCTTCGGCCAGGATCAAATACACGGAAGACCGGAGCCGCTGGATCGTTGATTCACGCCACAGTGGCATGGCGGGATCACGGCCCCGGCAATCCTCAATGAAATCGACCCAGAGCGTCAGCGCGAGCGTGGTCTGAAAGGTGCGGTATGCCTCCCGCACCACTAAGTCCAGAAAATCGCCCACCAGCGGACTGGCTTTGACCGTCGCCGCCAGGCAGGCGTGGGTGGCTTCCTGCCTGGATCCGTCGCGGATCATTTCCCAAAGCGGCGCTTCGACGAGGGCGAGGCGACCCCGGATGAGCGCGGCCAACCGCTGCGCGGTCTTGGGGCTGCGGGTCAGCAGGCGGTTGTCGTCGTAAAGCGCCTGCCGCCATTCCCGGTCGGAAACCCCACGCAGCAGCAGTTCCGCCACGACCCGGCTTTCCGCCACTTTGAGTGCGCCGGCCGTGATCTCCGCGCCGTACTTCGGACAGCCATCACGCGGGGTTGAAACCTGGTCCATTTCTCAGCGGGTGGGCTTCGGTGCCAGGAAAGCGAGAATATCGCCCATCATCCGGTTCATCGCGGTATAGCGTTCCGGGGTTGCTGACAACATTTCGGCTTCCGTTTGTATATAGGGCGCAGGAACGAGTTCGTCGCGGCAGTGGGCGATCAGGTTCTGCGCTAACTGTGGGGTGGTTTCCAGGTGAAACTGCAATCCCATCACCGCCGCGCCGAGTTGAAACGCCTGATTGACACAGCCGGCGCTGCTGGCCAGATGGATCGCGCCAGCGGGCAGATCAAACGTCTCGCCGTGCCAGTGAAAGGCGTCCAGCACAGGCGGAAAATTGAAGAGGGCGTGTCGCTGTTCAGTTCCCCCCTTTAGCAAAGGGGGGTTAGGGGGGATTTGGATCCCATGGATGGGAAACCAGCCAATTTCTTTCACCGGATTACCGTAAACCCGGGCCCCCAGGGCGCTGGCAATGAGTTGAGCGCCGAGACAAATCCCCAGAATTGGCTTCCCCAACTGAATAGCGTCACGAATGAACTGCTTTTCAGCCACCAGCCAGGGGAATTCCGCTTCATCATTGACGCTCATCGGTCCGCCCATCATCACCAGTAGGTCGATTGTTTTGGGATCGGGCGTTGCCGTGGATTCAAAGTAGCGGGTATGGGTGATGGCGTATCCCGCTGATTGTAGCCAAGGCTCAATGCTGCCGAGACCTTCAAAGGGAACGTGTTGAAAATAGTGTGCGCGCATAAACTCACCTCAAATCAGGTTCATCAATTTTGGTTCTTTAAGGATTGTTGTGGAGGCAGACCCAGCCCATAGCAACTATCTCTCTAACTATTTGATCAAAAAGGCTGTAGGGCGGGATTCATCCCGCTAAGCCGGTTGAAACCGGCCCTACAGCATCAATTCCATAGCTAAGCCGGTTGAAACCGGCCCTACAGCATCAATTCCATAGCTAAGCCGGTTGAAACCGGCCCTACAGCATCAATTCCATAGAAAGTATCGAAAAACCTGAATTTTCAACCCTCCAGCAGATGCCGGGGACGGATGCCCACCGCCAACGCCGCCAGCAGATAACTACTGCCACCGGCAACGATTAAGCCACTCAGATGCCATAACCGGTCGCCAGTCGCCGCTTGCGTCCAGCTTTCGAGATTTCCCGTACCGAACCACAACACGCCGCCCATCACCAGATTGGCCACGGCCAGTTGCAGGAGAAACGTCGTCCAGCCCGCTTGCGGTTGATAAATGTCCCGCCGCCGCAGATTGAAAAACAGTAGCCCGGCATTGAGAAACGCGGCCAACGACGTCGCCAGCGCCAGCCCGGCGTGAGCCAGCGGCCAGACCAGTATCAGCACCAGCGCGGTGTTGACCCCCATGGCGATCAAGCCGTATTTAACCGGGCTGCGGGTATCTTGCCGGGCGTAGAACCCCGGTGCCAGCACTTTGATGAGCATGAAGGCGGTCAATCCCAGCGCGAACGCCATCAGACTGCGGGCGGACATCTCGACATCGCGGGCGTCGAATTCACCGTACTGGAACAGCGAGGCCAGCAGTGGCCCGGCCAGCAGCATCAGCGCCACCGTCGCCGGCGCCCCGATCAACAACGCCCAGCGCAGCGCCCAGTCCAGGGTGCGGGAGAAGTCCTCAGTCGCCGCGTTAGCATGTTGCCGGGACAGGCGGGGCAGAATCACCGTGCCAAGCGCTACGCCGAAAATGCCCAGCGGAAACTCCACCA
>JAIFNF010000307.1 GCA_020047885.1 Gammaproteobacteria bacterium
CTGGCAAAGCGCTGCGGACCCCGAACTAAATCCGTGAATTCCACGAATCGACCCGGCGGTGTCCGAAAGCGCAGCGTCGGTAGCAAGCCCCGATCCTGCCGCGCCTGTTGTTCGCTCGCGCTTAACCGGGCGCACGTTCCCGCATACCGGGGGGGTCGACCTGCCGCCCGTTGCGCCTTCCGGCTCAGTGCCAGTTCCGTGGGTGTGCAGAAACAGGGATAGACCTGCCCGGACGCCTCTAACCGTTGATAGTATTTGGCGTAAATCGTCGCCCGTTCCGACTGGGCATAAGGCGCACAGGGACCCTCGACTTCCGGCCCTTCCTGCCAGTCCAGACTTAGCCAACGCAAATCTTCCAGCAGCGCCGCCACATATTCTGGCCGACTGCGTTCCGGGTCGGTATCTTCAATTCGCAGGACGAACCGACCGCCCTCATGCCGGGCCAGCAGGGCGTTAAACAAGGCAGTGCGGACATTACCAAGATGCAAGTAGCCGGTCGGACTGGGCGCAAAGCGCGTTTTAATCGTGGATGTGGTCATAGGAAAATCAGGGTAGGGAAAGCTAGGGAGCGTCGCCTAATCTAGCGGCTGGCCGATTCGCCGACTATTATGCAGTCTTTCTTTCCCAAATCATCTGGCGACTTTATCCATGCGCAAACTCTTTTCTCGATTGACCGCGACCCTGCTGGGTCTGGTGTGCTGGACGGTACTGGCCGGCACCCCCACGCCGCCGGACGCCAGCCCGGCGCCCACACCTACTCCCACCCCTTCCAAACGTGAGCTTCCTTCCATGATCAACTTGCAGACTTCCCTGGGCGTTATCGGTATCGAACTCGACCACGAACGCGCCCCGGCCACCGCCGCTAATTTCGTCCAGTACGTTCAGGACGGGTTCTACAATGGCACGCTGTTTCACCGCGTCATCCCCAGTTTCATGATTCAGGGTGGCGGCATGGAACCTGGCATGAACCAAAAGCCAACCCGGGCATCGATCCGCAATGAAGCAGAAAATGGACTCAAGAATGTGATCGGCAGCGTCGCCATGGCACGCACATCTGATCCGCATTCCGCGAGTTCCCAATTCTTCATCAACCTCAAGGACAACGATTTCCTCGACTACCGGGCGTCCAACAGTCAAGGCTGGGGTTACTGCGTTTTCGGCAAGGTGGTGAAAGGCATGGACGTGGTTGAAGCCATCGCCCGCGTCGCCACTACGAATAAGCACGGTCATCAGAACGTACCGGTTGACGACGTGTTGATCATCAAGGCGGAAATCAGCGGCGAACAGGCACAAGCCCCGAAATGAGCGATCGGGCGACGCTATTCATCTCCGATCTGCATCTCGACCCCCAGCGGCCGGCGCTGACCGACCTGCTCCTGAAATTTCTGGAGCAACCAGCGTGGGACGCCGAGGCGCTGTATATTCTCGGCGATCTGTTCGAGGCGTGGATCGGCGATGACGACGACGCGGAACCGGGATCGACGGTCGCCGCAGCATTGCGAACGCTGACGAAGGTTGGCGTTCCTGTCTATTTTCTGCACGGCAACCGCGATTTTCTCCTCGGCGAGCGCTTCGCGGCCGCCAGCGGTGTCCAGTTGCTACCCGAGAGCGTGGTCATTGAACTGGCCGGGGAATCGGTGCTACTCCTGCACGGCGACACGCTGTGCATCGACGATGGCGAGTATCAGGTGTTCCGTGCGCAGGTGCGCCATCCCGCCTGGCAGGCGCAAATTCTGGCTCTGCCGCTGGCGCAACGCCGGGTGCTGGCGGGGCAATTGCGGGAAACCAGCCGCCAGGTCGCGCAACAGAAAGCGACGGACATCATCGACGTTAATTTGGCGGAAGTGGATCGGGTCATGCGCGCCCACGGCGTTCAGCGGCTGATCCATGGGCATACCCATCGCCCGGCGATTCATAACTTCCGGTTGGATGGCCAGGCAGCGCGGCGGGCAGTGCTGGGCGACTGGCAGGACTCGCAGGGTAGCGTTCTGCGTTGCGATGCATCCGGGTGGCGGCTGGAACCGTTCACTGGCACCTGACGCCATGATTCTACTGCCCACCGCCCACGCCTGGCTGCAGGATGCGCCCGGCAGCTTCTCGGCGCTGATGGATTTGTACGAGCGCAACTACATCCAGATCCGCCGCTTGTTGCCGGACATGCCGCCCGCCGCCGCCATGCGGGTTTCGCGAACCGCCGGCGGACTGGACTTGCATCTGCGGATCATTGAGCGCTGTCCCTACACCAGCCAACTGAACCTGACCTACCAGTTCGATGATGATGCTGGCTCCCCCATCGCTGAGCCAAATCTGCGCATCCGGGTCTACCATGACGCCCGCCAGGCCGAAGTGATGACCGCTCATCTGCGACATCATGCGGCTTTTTCCAACGACCTGGCCGACGCTGTGCGGCTGGATCGCGCCAGCCTCTACCGGCGCTGGCGCATAAACCGCTTTCTCTACAAATGGCTGAGCTACTGTCTGCGGCAAGGTCACCGCTTTATTGATTGACCTTCCCAATCCCCCGGTCTGAATGTCCTTGCCCTGACCGTTCCGATCAGAACGGAAAACCCTTGTCTAACCTTACAGCATTTCCGGCATTATTTTTCCGAAATAGTTGACTAATTTGGTAGGGTATTATAATTTCCACACATAATAATCAAGAATTGTCTCATTTCAGGAAATTTAGGGGTAAACGCTCATGAAACTTTCAACCAAAGGTCGCTATGCGGTGACCGCCATGATGCATCTGGCCATTCATGACCGGAACGGTCCGGTCACGCTGGCCGAAATTTCCCAGTGTCAGGGAATTTCTCTGTCCTATCTGGAACAACTGTTTTCCAAACTGCGCAAACGTAGCCTGGTCGAAGGGGTTCGCGGGCCAGGTGGCGGCTATCGGCTGGCGCTCATGCCTGAGCAAGTGACCATCGCGGATATTGTCAGCGCGGTTGACGAACGGGTGGATGTGACTCGCTGCTGTGGCCAGGAAAACTGCCACGGTGGTCAGCGCTGCCTGACCCATAAGCTGTGGACGGAACTCAGCCGACAGATTTTCACGTTCCTCGAAGGCATCACGCTGGCGCAGTTCGTCGACCGCCCGACGATCTACGATGAAGTCGTCATGCACCGCCAGAGTTTGCGTCGGCGGGAACAACCGATCAAACCGATGCCACTTCCGGCAGCCATGATGTAAGGTGCGTCACTGTTCCTCCCGCCCTCCCCGTCCATGCGGGAGGGAATCCCGGGAGAAATTCATTGATCATGCCACTGATTTATCTGGATTACGCGGCCACAACGCCCGTCGATCCCCAAGTCGCTGCCCGGATGGCGCAGTATTTGACGCTGGATGGTGTCTTCGGCAACCCCTCTTCCACGACCCATGCACTGGGTCGGCAAGCCGCGCAGGCGGTTGAAACGGCGCGAACCCAAGTTGCCGCACTCATCAACGCCGATCCCGGCGATCTCGTTTGGACGTCCGGCGCTACCGAGGCCAATAACCTGGCTTTGTTCGGTGCCATGCGCGCCAACGCCCGCAAAGGTCGGCATCTGGTCACCGCCAAGACGGAACACAAGGCGGTATTGGACGTATGCAGCCGCTTGGCGCGGGATGGTTGTGTCGTCACCTATCTCGATCCAGACCCGGATGGCCGGATTCCGCTGGAACGGATGGCCGCTGCGTTGCGACCCGACACGGTGCTGGTGTCGCTGATGCACGTCAATAATGAAACCGGCGTTATCCAGGATGTGGCCGCCATTGGCGCACTGACCCGCAAACACGGCGTCCTGCTGCATGTCGATGCGGCGCAAAGCGCGGGCAAATTGCCCATCGATCTGCACACGCTACCGGTGGATTTGCTCAGCCTCAGCGCTCATAAACTGTATGGCCCCAAGGGCATTGGCGCGTTATACGTCCGTCAGCGTCCGGTACGGGTCAGATTAGAGCCGTTACTGTATGGTGGTGGGCAGGAGCGGGGTTTGCGCGCCGGGACGTTGCCGACGCATCAAATTGTCGCGATGGGCGAAGCGTTTCGCATCGCGGGCGAGGTCATGGACGTTGAACAGCACCGGATTCGGGAATTACGCGACGGATTATGGCAGGCGTTCGCGGCGTTGGGTGACATAGCGCTCAACGGTTCTGCGAACGCTAGTGTTCCCGGCATTTTGAACGTCAGCTTTGCTGGAATCACCGCCGAAGCCCTGTTGACCGATCTGCCGCAGATCGCCGCATCCACCGGCTCCGCCTGCACCTCGGCGGGTAGCGAACCGTCTCATGTATTACGCGCTATGGGCTGTGACGCGGTTCGAGCACGCGGGGCGATCCGGTTCAGTTTGGGGCGCTGGACTACGGTGGAGGAGATTGATTATGTCGTTGAAGCCGTGACGATGGCGATCCATCGGTTGCGAGAACTGTCGCCGCGCTGGAATCAACAACGCCAAACTTGACGCTTTATTCCGCCTTCGGGTCGCGCGCCAACAGGATTTCTACCGCCTGACGGGGATTCTGGCCGTGATGCAGCACCTGATCGACCTGTTCGGTAATCGGCATTTCCACGCCATGCCGCTGAGCCAGTCGCAACGCTTCCCGCGCCGTGGCTGCACCTTCCACCACCTGACCGATAGTGGCGAACGCCGCTTCAGCAGTTTCGCCCCGGCCTATCGCCAGTCCAAACCGGCGATTGCGTGATTGATCATCGGTGCAGGTCAGCACCAAATCGCCGATACCGGCCAAGCCCATGAACGTTTCCCGCCGACCACCGACGGCCAGTCCTAGGCGGGTCATTTCCGCCAATCCACGAGTCATCAGCGCTGCCCGCGCGTTAGCGCCAAATCCCAGTCCATCCGCAATGCCGGCGGCAATCGCCAGAACGTTCTTGATCGCACCGCCCAGTTCCACACCGATGACATCCGGGCTGGTGTAGGCGCGCAAGTTCGAACCGTGCAGCAGCACCGCAACCCGGCGAGCATAGTCCACATCACGGGCAGCGACCGTCACTGCCGTTGGCAAACCACGGGCCACTTCCCCGGCAAAGCTGGGACCGGAGATCACCGCCGTCGGCCAGGCATCGCCCAGTACCTCATCAGTGACTTCATGCAGGAACCGGCTGCTGCCCGGCTCCAGACCCTTGGTCGCCCAGGCCAGACCTGCGGTAGTCGGCAGAGAGCACTGCAACTGTTCCAGAGTCGCCCGATAGGCGTGACTCGGCACCACCGCCAGCGCCAGTTCCACGTCAGCCACCGCGACTGCCAGATCAGCGCCCGCAGTCAGCGCGGTGGGAAAGGGAATGCCCGGCAAGTAACGCCGGTTCTCCCGTTCCCGGCACAGCAGCGCGACCTCCTCCGGATCATGGCCCCACAGGCGAACCGTGTGGCCGTTCCGGGCCAGCAGCAATGCCAGCGCCGTACCCCAGGAGCCAACGCCCAGCACCGCGACTGTTGCCGGAGTTGCCATGATGTTGCAGCGTACTCAGTGCTGCGTTTCGGGAGTCGCCTGCGCCTGCTGTTGCTGCAAACGCTGGATGTAGAG
>JAIFNF010000140.1 GCA_020047885.1 Gammaproteobacteria bacterium
TGACCGGCGACGGCACCCTCAACATCACTGGCCTGACCCAGGCGAACATCGACGCCTTGGCCGCACTCGATGACGGCGACGGCTTCGATCTCGATGCCTTCCTGGCGGGGAACGTGATCGCTGGCACCATCACCCTGGCCGAGGATGTCGTCTTTGACGAGGACGAGGAGGACCAGGCGCAGTTTGCAGTGCTGGGCGATGCCCCGAATGGCTTCACCTTCGATCTCCACGGCAACGTCATGACCCTGGCGACCTCCGCGCAGGCTGACAAGCTGATCGTTAAGAACGGTTCGGTCATCTTCACCTTCATCGATGTGACCACCACGATCCTGCCGCTCAACGCGGGCGACGTCCCTGCCAATTATGTGCCCGGCATGGACCTCGGCAACTACACCAACATCAGCAATGTCACCGCCTATGACGCCTTGGTCGAGCGTTTCGACGGTAATGCTAACGGCGATCTGAACGACGCTGGTATTGACCAGAACGTCGAGGCGATCTTCGCCAACCTGCCGGGCAGCATTAACAATATCGTCACCCTGGTGGAGACCCCGGTCGAACTGCTGGATCGCGACCGCTTCATCGTCGTCGATCCGGACACCACCGTATCGTCCGCTGTGGCCTTCCGCAACGTCACCGAGGACGCCAACGTCCAGAATGTTGACCTGACCCTGAGCGGCGGTTCGACCATCACCGGCACCGGCACCAGCGGGCTGGAACTGCCGGTCGGCACGGCCGGGTCGGTGGGCAACTTCCAGACCCTCACCATTCACTCGGAGGGTACGGGGGCCAATACGATTGAGGGCGGCATCAGAGCCGGTTTGGATGGCTTTGCCAGTGAAAACAACTTCCTCAACTTGGAGATCGACGCCACCACAGCGCTGTCGATTGGTGGCGCGGCGGGGACGGAGATCGTCTTCACCTCGCTGAACGTTCTAGACGATGAAGCCACCGCCACAGTGACCGTTGACGGCACCGCAGACGTCACCATCCGATGCCGACGTCGACACCTTGGATGTCGTCAACAATGGCACCGGCACCCTGACCGTTACCGGTGGTTCACCGGCGGTGCAGGGCGGCGGGGCTGGGGGTGATGTGCTCAATCTCTCCGGCACCGGCGACATGGTGTTCGGCAGCGAGAACCCGGACGTTGCTGACGGCTTCTTCTCAGGTGTCGACGGCGGCGGTGTATTGCACACCATCAATGCCTCGGGCCTGACCGGCGATCTCGATCTCGGCTTCCTGGTCGATCTTGGCGTCAATGGTGGCGACGAGTTCACCTTTACCTCCGGCACCGGCGTGACGGCCTTGGCACTGGGAGATAGCCAGGATGCTGACGATAATGGAGGCGCTTACGGCTTCCCGGGTTCGACCTTCACCTTCGACTTCACGAATGCCGCCGCCGCCAGTCGCATGACGATCTTCGGCGCTGATGTTGATGCGAATCGTAACGCGCCCGTGTTCGATGGTGATCTGGTCATCGCCCTGGGCGCAACCGCCGGCAAGACCATCGCCATCGAAGGCATTGTCGATGTGAGCAACCTGGAATCGCTGGCTGTGACTGGTGTGGGCGGGATCATTGCCATCAACGGCGTGCTGGATCTCCGTGGTATCGATGACGGCAATCCGGCCACGGATGACTTTGACCTCAGCGGCATCGCCCGCATTACCCTGGCCGCGGGTTCCGCAGTCCTCATGGACGATGACCAGTACGCTGAGTTCATTGCTGGCGACGCTGCTGGATCTGACGGATGAGGACACGATCGCGGCCTTGGACGCAGTGGGCGTGATCGTTGATGCGAATGACGATGGTGTCCTCGATGCAGGCGAGTTCGTCGATTTGACCCAACTGCGGGGCATTACGGAGATCATCATCCCAGAAGGTGCGGATGGTGTCGACTTCGACATGACCGCCGAGCAGGCGCTGGTGGCCTACACGGTGGACGCGGCGGGCGTGCGCTCGACTTGGGCTCACGACGCTGATAACGCTACGGCTGAGATAGCTCGTGAGGACGGTGATTTCCGAGAACTCACTGGTAACGTGGATGTTTTTGTTGGTCAGGATGCCGATATCTCCCCGCTGGAAGGGGTAGACGACTTGGTGGTGACCTTCGAGAGCCTCCCGGTTCTGACGGTGGCGAGCCTGCAACTCAATGACCAGCTTGAGGTCGAGGTCGATGCTCTAGGCAATTTGACAGGGAATGCCACGGCCACGCAAATCCTCGAGGCCCTGACCTCGCCGCTCTCGATCGTGGTCGATTATGTCGGACTCGACTTTGAGGGCAACCCGGTCGACTCAGTGGCGACCGTAACGGCGGCCTTCACGAAGTTCGCCAACGGCACCTTGGACACCGTGGCCGTCAACGGTGCGGCAGGCGCTATCGCCAAGGCGAGTGGCGAGGCAGCCGACGTAGACGGGATTCTTGCTCTGGCTGATACCATTCGGTGGACGGGCGTGGGTAGCCGGTTTAGCTCACAGGAAGAGCCGCTCGTAGCGCAAGCGGCGGATGACACTTTCGTCTTCGTCGCCGGGACAGATGGCGCGGAAGACACGGTTATCAATGGCTTCACCACTGCTGCTGGCAACGACATCCTCAACTTCAGTGGCTTCCTGGGTGCGGCCCCGGCAGCATTGAATGGGCCGTGGGATACGGGTCCGGGGGTGACTCTCATCGAAAATGATGTCACCATTTTGGAGGATATTGCGGGGAATCAAGACATCACCACAGCAGCGGGACTGAATGTAGCCCTCGCTATAGGTGGCGAGTATGCGGCCATCGCCATGGACCCCAATGAGACGGCGGTGATTATGACCACGGCAACGGGTGGCGGCGGGGTGGGTACGACCTTCGTCTTCTTCGCCGAAAGCAGTGCTGCTGCTGTCATTACGACCACTTTGGTCGGCGTGCTTAACAATGTCGATGTTGACACTTTCGTGCTCGGCAACTTCGCCTAAGCCGCGTCGGTTGGGTTGACGGCTTTATCGTCAACCCAACCCTGCTAAATCCCCCCCAACCCCCCTTTTTCAAAGGGGGGAGCCAGATGAAAGGAACCGCCCTCGGGAAACCGGGGGCGGTTTTTTTGGTGGGTGATTAGGCTATAATCGGAACTTGACAAGCAATGACACGGAAAAATCTGTGAATTCGGCGTCGGTTTGGAACACAATGCCCCGGTCTTTTTGTGCAGAAAGAGGTGATGTCATGACCACGGCTGAAAGAATTTTTGAGGAAGCGCGCGCATTGCCCGAGTGTGATCTGCGTGAATTACTGAATTTTGTTGGCTATCTGAAGTCTCGCACACGCCAGTCCATGGTCAACGAAGCCGATGTTGAAGCAGAGACCGACTGGGCAGAGTTCGAGCAGGGCGCTGGCCTCTGGTCGGGGAAGTTTATGCGTGAAGCCTGTTATGACCGCAAGATTCTTCGCTGATACCAATGTCGCCGTCTATGCGCTCGACGCCGATCCGCAACGCCATGAGCAGGCTTTATCCATCATGCGGCGGTGCCCGGTGATCAGCACACAGGTCGTCAATGAATTCATCAGCGTACTGACTGGCAAGCAACGGGTGCCGCGTGACCGGGCTAACCGATATGCACGCATTCTGCTGCGCCGCTGCGAAGTCGTCTCCTTGACACCGCAAACGGTCGAGAGCGCCATCTGCATCGGCGAGCGTTACCAGGTTAGCCATTGGGACGCCCTGATCGTTGCGTCCGCGTTGCTGACGGGTTGCGACACGCTGTATTCCGAAGATTTGCAGGATGGCCAGGTGTTCGAGGGGAGCCTCACCGTCAAGAATCCGTTTGCTTGACTGGATGAGCCGGGTAGCATCGTAGGTTGGGTTGCCGTCCTTTTGGCAACCCAACATTTCCTACGGAACCCACGGAACCGCCTCCCAATTATCGGGGGCGGTTTTTTATTGCGGGCGATGTTGGGATATAATGATGTGGTTTTCAATCATCTATGCACTAGAGTGGTTATGCCCACCATCAGCATGTTTTAGTGGGATTCTGGTCAGTCTTTTTTTTGAGGACAATGATCGCCACCATCTACCTCATATTCATGTTCGCTACCAAGGTAGCAAGTAGGGCGGATTCGGAGCGCAAGCGACAATCCGCCTCTTCCGGGGCGGACCACTGGGATGAGGATGGCGGTTCGCTACGCGGAACCGCCCTACAGGAACCCGTAGCAAGCAACCCGTAAGGTGGTTTCGGAGCGAAGCGACAATCCGCCTCTTCCGGGGCGGACCACTGGGATGAGGATGGCGGTTCGCTACGCGGAACCGCCCTACAGGAACGACAGGAACCGCTCACGGGCCACCGGGGCGGTTTTTTGTTCGCGGCGTTACCGGTAAAATGTGCTGATGCCTAACTATCGACGTGCCTTCATCCCCGGTGGGTGTTACTTCTTCACGGTCAATCTCCTTGAACGACAGCGAGTAGCCGATTGGCCGTATTCAACCTTTCATCGTGCGGTTTATGAAGGTCTTTTACCTATGGACTGGTGCGGCGAAGTCGTAGATTTGCCAACCGCCGCTGAATGAGGCGGTTCGCTACGCGGAACCACCCTACAGGAACGACAGGAACCGCCACCCATGAAAACCTTCCTCCATGTGGGCTGCGGCCCCAAAACCAAAGCCCAAACCACCCGCGGCTTCAACACCGACGACTGGCGCGAACTGCGCTTTGATATTGACGAAGCGGTACAACCCGACCTCGTCGGCACTATGACCGATATGTCAGCCGTCGCCAGCGGATCGGTAGACGCCTTGTTCTCCAGTCACAACATCGAACACCTCTACCCGCACGAAGTCCCGGTGGCGCTGGCCGAATTCCGGCGCGTGCTGACCCCGGACGGCTTCGTGGTCATCACCTGCCCGGACTTGCAATCGGTCTGCGCCCTGATCGCCGACGACAAACTCACCGAACCGGCCTACACCTCACCGGCGGGACCGATTGCCCCGCTGGACATCCTCTACGGCCACCGCGCCTCGATGGCACGGGGCAACCTCTACATGGCGCACCGCTGCGGCTTCACCGCCCGCGTGCTGACCGGCACCCTGCAAGCTCACGGCTTCACCACGACCATCAGCCGCCGCCGCGACCATCCCTACTACGACCTGTGGGCCGCCGCCACCGTCGCCCCGGCTGACGAACCCACCCTGCGGGCACTCGCCGCCGCGCATTTTCCTTGACCCAAATCCCCCCTGGCCGGCCGTTGGCAAAGGGGGGAGCCGCGTAGATGGGGGCTTACTCAGCTTCGGGGTCGACCCCGAGCGCCCGCAACCGTTCCGCCAGCCGTGCGGCCCGCTGTTCAGCGGCGTACCGGGCTTGGGCTTCCTGTTCCCTGGCGGCGCGTTCCTGCTCGGCGCGGGCGCGTTCCTGCTCGGCGCGGGCGCGTTCCTGCTCGGCGCGGGCGCGTTCCTGTTCCTTGGCGGCGCGTTCCTGCTCGGCGCGGGCGGCTTGCTGCTCGGCGCGGGCGGCTTGCTGTTCGGCGCGGGCGGCTTGCTGTTCGGCGCGGGCGGCTTCTTCAGCGGCCTCACGGAATTCCACCCCCCGGAACCACACCCGCAGCTTGCGCCCCAACCGCCATGCCGAGCGCGGCAACACCTCCACCTCCAGCCCCGGAATCGCCACACTCCGATACCGCCGCCTGACCGGCAGGGGTGCCACCCGATACCGCCCCCGCCGTTCATCGTACCGATGCCAGACCACCGACCGGGGATCCTCCGGCTCCGGGTAGATCAGGACAAATTCCCGCACGCCATGCACCGCATGACAGGCGCGCATCCGTACCGTATCCTTCTCCTCCTTTTCCCGCGTGGCGGTGCTCACCACCTCGACCGCCAGCACCAGCTCGGTCGCCATCAACCGCGAGGCGTCCGGATTCGCGGTCAGCGCGTAATCGGGATACAAGACCTTTTGCTCCGGCGCGCCGGGCGGCCAGTACCACACCGGATTGTCGCTCACCGGGTATAACCCGGCGTCAGCCGCCACGCGCCCCAACTGCGCCGCCAGATAAGCGATTGTTTCACTATGCGCACGCGATTGGGCCACGTCGAATTCCTCATCGTACCAGGGAATACCCTCCATCGATTCCGGCGAGTGGGGGATCGGGAGCAGTTGGGGCCGGAGCACCACGGGCTGGGCCGGCCGGGGACGCGCCTGCGCCCGGGGGGGCGGCAGGGACAGCGCCACCGTGGACAGGGATGTCATCGGTCGCCTCCTCAACAGTCAGGGAGAAAAAAGCAGTATAGCAGGACGGGGGGCCGGATCAGATTAAAGGGGTCAGGCTCGAATGGTTTTGAGATTAAAGAGATTAAAGGGGGCCAGGCTCGAAGGATTTTTACACCGCCCCGGCGGGACTGATCGCCCCACTGGACATCCTCTACGGCCATCGAGCCTCTATGGCGGCGGGTAACCGGTACATGGCGCACCGCTGCGGCTTCACCGCCCGCGTACTGACCGGCACCCTGCAAGCCGTAAGGCGGATTCGGAGCGAAGCGACAATCCGCCTCTTTCTGGGCTGACCACTGGGATGAGGATGGCGGTTCGCTACGCGGAACCGCCCTACAGGAACGACAGGAACCGCTCACGGGCAACCGGGGCGGTTTTTTGTTAGGCGCGGATCTGAAATCTTGGCGCGGGGGAATGATGGGTTTCGCTGCGCTCTATCCATCCTAGGCCTACGCCAATCGGTGTGTGTTGTTGTCGTACGAAAGCAAGTAGGGCGGATTCGGAGCGCAAGCGACAAACCGCCACTTTCAGCGCAGCGGGCGGGGCTGATGGCGGTTCGCTACGCGGAACCACCCTATAAACCGGTAGCAAGGGTGACGGGATGATGCATTTTGTGGTAAAGCAAGAGCCGCTACCATCGAAATGGCGGCTCTATCTGGATTTGTGCTGCTTCAATCGACCTTACGACGATCAGCGACACTCGCGCATCGCTTTGGAAACGCAGCCTCGTAGGTTGGGTTGATGGCTTTATTGTCAACCCAACGCTGCACCGGCTGACGAATGAAACGAACTGCCCCTTGGGAAACCTGACCATTACCCATATTTATTCCCGGAGTTGCTGACCCACGCGGACGCCGGCACGGAAGCCGGCGACGAGCAAGCTCAGTGCCTGTAA
>JAIFNF010000329.1 GCA_020047885.1 Gammaproteobacteria bacterium
AATGCCCGATAGCCTGAAACAGACCGGGCGCAACTTGACCGGCCAGAATCCCGGCCACAATGCACAGAAAAACCCAGACGGTCAGGTAGCGCTCGAACACGCTCATCGGTGCGCCAGCAGCGACCTTGGCGGTGACTTCACATTGGGCAGACATGGGCGTGCTCCTACAGACCCAGTGCTTCACGCACTGCGGGAATCAGGCGGGCGCGAATGTCCTCCCGCACGGCCACGAAGCTTTCCAGCGGTTCGCCATGCGGATCGTGGAACGGCAAGTGAATGCGCGGGACCGGCCTAGGGAATATCGGGCAGGTTTCCTTGGCGTTATCGCAGACGGTCACCACCAGATCGATGGACTCGTTCATCACCGCCTCGACCTCTTTCGGATACAGCCCATCGGTGGGCAATCCGGCCTGTTTCAGCGCCGCGATCGCGCCATCAGCGACCTTGGGTTGTGGGCGGGTGCCGGCGGACAGGGCGCGCACTTGGCCAGCCAGGTCGTGATTCAGCAGCACTTCCGCCATTTGGGAGCGGCAGGAATTGCCGGTACAGAGCACCAGCACAGTCTTGAGTGGGTTCATGGTGAATAGGGCTTCCGGTCAATCGTGGTTGAAATTTTCAGCGCCTGATCCAGATCAAGGGCGGTGCTTTTCAGGGGTGGCGCACGCGGCGGTCTTGGGCAGACAGGCGTTATTTTGGCAACAGTTATCGGTCAGAAAGGCGATCAGCTCATCCATCGTGCTGAATTCCGCCGAGTAGTGGATGAAGCGGCTTTCCCGTTGCCCACGAATCAGTCCGACCCGGCTGAGATGGGAAAGATGGAAGGACAACGTGGCCGGCGGTAGATGCAATTTCTCCCCGATGGCGCTGGCAAACAGTCCTTCCGGCCCGGCCTCCACCAACAGGCGAAAGATCGCCAGGCGCGATTCGTGGCCGAGGGCAGCCAATAGTTCTGCGGCGTTTAGTGTTTCCATAGTTAAAGTATTATCGAAGTAATTGGATCCGTCAACCTTCAAAACTTTTGAATATCAGCATCCCAGTGCATGGCTCTGATTGAGGAGGATCTGCCCCAGACACCAGCCATCGCCGTGCAACACGGGCGGCAATCCTCTTTGGCAAAAAGTGTGGGCAATGATTAGCTTCAGGCGGGGGTAGTTGGCCGTACTTTAGGGCGATTCGGAGCGCATAGATGAACGACCATGTAATGGACAATGGGAGTGAGTGTTGAGCTGATCTGGCCTAGAATCTATAAAGCCCGTTTTGGTTGGTTACCAGGTTCATCCGCTATGTCTGTCTCTCGCTATCCCCGATTCGCCCTGTTCAGTGCGCTGCTGGGTCTTGCCACGCCGGCTTTCACGGCAGCGCCGCTGCTCCTGCATGATTTTGAGCGATTCGCCAGCCCGATGCTGGGGGTGGCGATGAGCGCCTGGACAACGGATCCCGATCAACCGTCCGGGCACATCCGCTATCGGCTGGAACCGATGCAACGCGAGGACAGTCAGCGGGCGCTATATCTGCACTACCGCTTCCAGCCGGGCGCGACGGAGGCGATGGGCTGGCAGTTGCGCCTGCCGGATTTGGATGCTTCGGCCTACGATCATCTGGAACTGTGGATTCGTGGCGATGAACACGCCGGTTTCGCTGACGCGCTGAAACTGGAATTCAAGCAACCGCTGGCGGATGGGCCGCTGGGGCTGCTGCGGCAGGGCAGTACGGTTATCGAGGGCATTACCGGCGACTGGCAACGCTTTCGGACGCCGTTGCGCGGGATGACCGGCATAGAAGATTGGACGCATCTGCGCCAACTCGCCCTGGTGTGGCAGCCGCGCCGGTCGCCGGTCATGCAGGGCGCGTATTGGCTGGATGATGTGGCGCTGGTGAAAACCGGCCAGCCGGGTCCCAGCATTTATGATCGGGTGATTCCGCCGAAGAAAACCGCTTGGGAAGCGGCGATGGGTGGAAAAGAAGCGGCGCAAACGCATGTTCACGCCCGATTGGCGGGCTGGCCGGAGCGGTTGACCGTGCCGACGGCGGAATTGCCCAAGGATGATCAGGCGTTTCTGGAACGGCTGGCGCGGGATACCTGGCGGGGACTGGCGGCGTTCATCGACCGTGAACACGGTTTGCCGCTGGATACGGTGCGCCTGAACGGTTCAGTGAACCGGGAAAGCGCCTGGGTGGGCGATTATACGAACGTGACTAACATAGGCCTGTATCTGGTTACCCTCGTTGCGGCACGGGAACTGGGGCTGATTGATGCGACGGAAGCGCGGGAGCGACTAGACCGGACGCTGGACAGTCTGGAGCAGATGGAGACGTGGCGGGGTTTTTTCTACAACTATTACGACACGACCACGCTGGAGCGCAGCAGTCATTTCGTGTCATTCGTGGATTCCGGCTGGTTGAGCGCGGGCTTGATGGTGGCGCGGAATGCGGTTCCCGAATTTGCCGAACGGTGTACCCGGCTGATTGACCGAGAGGATTACGGGGTGTTTTACGACCCGGTCGACCAGTTGATGATGCACGGCTATTACGTCTATAGCGAGGCGCGCCTAGGCAGTCTGATTGCGATTGGCAAGGGTCAGGTTCCTGAAGAACACTGGTACCGCATGGCCCGCACCTTTCCGCGCTATTTTGATTGGCAGTCACAATCACCGAAGCACCGGGTCGCGCAAACCGTCAATGGCTATACCTTCCCCGGCGGTCATTACGCCTGGAAGAAGGTGAAATATGTGCCGTCGTGGGGCGGCAGTTTGTTCGAGGCGCTGATGCCGATGCTGGTGCTGGATGAAGCCCGTTATGCGCCCGCCAGTCTGGGGCGGAATGCGGCAGCGCATACCGAAATTCATCGCCGGTTCGCGCTGGAGCATCTGGGTTATCCGGTGTGGGGCTTGTCGCCGAGTTCACGACCCACTGGCGGGTATGGGGAATTTGGGGCGCGAATTCTTGGCGTGCGCGGTTATCGGGGGGGAGCAGTGACGCCTCATGCGGCGGCGCTAGCGTTGGTGGTGGAACCGGCGGCGGCGACCGCGAATCTCCGTGAATTGGCGAAACGCTATCCGATTTATGGGGATTTCGGG
Organism: Gammaproteobacteria bacterium; assembly: GCA_020047885.1. Next base: position 3,078 of record JAIFNF010000329.1, read on the forward strand.
TTCTATGATGCGGTCGATCCGCAGACTGGGCAGGTGGTTTACAACTATCTGGCGCTGGATCAGAGCATGACCCTGATTGCGCTGGCGAATCATTTGCGGGAAGGAGTGATTCAGCGCTATTTCGCCGCTGATCCGATTATGCAGCGGGTGTTGCCACTGTTGGGGGCGGAACAGTTTTTTTGACGGGTAGCTTCACAAATAAACTCAATCATCTGCCGTAATCAATCGCATCGCCGTCGACGACCTTTCGGCGATATTTTGCGACAAAGACCCGATAATATCGGTCGTCACCGCTGACTGGCCAATATGATCAGGGCTTTTCCAGTACCGGATCAGGGATTCCAGCGCAGCGCCATAACTCAAGGACGAGGCAACAGCGCGGGCAAATTCGTCGGCGTCACCCGGCGCAGAAATCCCGGAAACCAGGTCTCGCCGGGCAGCAGGCGCTGAACCACGCCGCGATAAGTTTCACGGTTCGTCATCAGGTCGGTAAACGGCTGGGCAGGTGGACAGAGGTGAAACAGGCTGATAACGACCAAATAAAGCGCGGCGGTGCCCATCGGTTGCTTCAGACTGCCCAAGCTGAAAGCAGTACCAAACGATTTTTTCAGCAGCTTTTTGCCAAACAAATTGACGCTGTAAAACTCGTCCAGCAGCAAATGGACGAAAAATCCCCCGGTCACAAATGTCCCGCACATCCACGCATGAATCGCCGAGGCATTAAAAATCTGATAAGCCACGAGGGTCGTCGTCAAACCGCAAAAGACCCCCATCGGAATCGAGTGAATTAACCCCCGATGCACGGTGTAGATGTTCAGCAAGGCGAATATCCCATAGCGGATCAGTGCAAAGCAGCCGATCCAGAGCAGTATGAGTTCCACCAGCGAATAGTGACGACCAAAAGTGAAGACCACCAGAAACCCGGCAATCACCGCCAGCGCCATAAAAGCAATGCGCACCGGGATGGAATGCGGCGAGTCAATATCCGGCAACAACCCGCCAATCACGCCCAGAACGAAGTAGCCAATGATGGCCTGATGGGGAAACTGGCCGGTCATGACCAGCACGGTGGCCGTCAAGCCACTCACCGCCGCCGCCCCCATCAGGTGCGTCTTAAAATCCGCCATTGATAAAGGATTTCAGCCCTGCAACAACAGCGTGCGCAGATCAATAATCGCCGCATTGGCGCGGGAAACATACGAAGCCATAATCAGCGAGTGATTTGCCATCATGCCAAAGCCGGTGCCGTTCAGGATCACCGGACTCCAGATAAACGCCTGGGTGTTCTCCAGTTCCCGGATGATTTGTTTCAGCGAAACACCGGCGTTTTTATTTTGCAGGACGCTGGCAAAATCAATTTCCAGCGCCCGAAGCGTGTGCAGCAACCCCCAAGTGTAGCCACGCGCCTCGAAGAATACATCGTCGATCTTCGTCCATGGGGTCTTGAACTGGGACTGATCGGGAGTCGGTGTGGATTGCTGGGCGCTGGGGTCACCCGCCAGGCCGGTGTTAAAACGGGTCTGGCCCACGCTGGCTGCCAGGTTTTGCGCCAGACTGCCCAAACGCTTTTCCACCGATTCCAGATACCGGCTCAGGTTGTCAGAGCGGGTGAAGAATTGCCCATCCTGGTCTCGGTCATCGGCGAGCCGCTCCAGATAGAGATAGAGCGCCTCAATGCCCTTACGGTATTCGGATTCCGTCGAGGGTAAAATCCAGGATTTGGAATTGTAATTAAACTGCGGTTCGGCGATCTGTAAATCCTTATCTTCAACCGACTGACTCTGGGAACGGCTGAAATCAGTACGCATAGAGCGCGTCAGATCACGCAGTTCGGTCAGTACGCCAAATTCCCAGTTGGGGATATTGTCCAAGTAAACCCCGGGCGGGGTCATGTCGTTGCTGAGATAGCCGCCCGGCTTGTCCAGCAGGGTTTCGGCGATGCGAATGGCCGTGGTGGTCGTGACATAGCCCGTCACCAGTTTTTTCGGGTCATTTTTGGCGACTTTCAACGCATGTTCACGCACGTCAAAATCACCGGGCGATTTCGACCAGATGACACCCAGTACGACGACGACGATGCAATAGGTCACCAGGAACAGACCGGCCGTCCACCAGAGCCCCTTCTCTTTCCAGGTGCGGGGATTGTAGTAGGTCGCGACCTGAGTCACCTTCGCGCCCAGATTAGGTTTTTTCACCGATGCGGATTCTTGAGTATCCATGAAGGATTCCTTATTGAAGTGGGGACAGTCGATCGTCACAGTTTACAGGCGCTGGATGCGCACCCGTTGTTCTTCGAGTTTGGTCATGGCGGTTTGGAGTTCCACGACGCGGGCGCGTTCCTTAGCCACCACGTCTGCCGGGGCGCGACCCAGAAAATCGGCGTTACCGAGCTTGGCGGCACCGCGTTCCATCTCCTTGCGCAATTTGGCGATTTCCTTCTCCAGCCGGGCGCTTTCCGCCGCTTTATCGATGAGGCCGGACATCGGAATCAGCACCTGCATCGCTCCAACCAGAGCGGTCGCGGCTTCCGGAGCAGGTTCCCCCGCTCCCAGCCAAATGATGGAATCCAGTCGGCCCAGGCTCAGCAGCGACCGGCGATGCTGTTCCAAGCGCTGCTGGTCGTCGGGCGAACCGTGTTGCAACACGACGGGCAGGGGCTTGCTGGGGGCAATGTTCATTTCGGCGCGAATGCGGCGCACGCCACTGAGGAATTGCCGCAGCCATTCAATCTCAGCCACCGCCGCCTCATCGATCAGTGTGGGATCGGCTTCGGGGTAAGGTTGGAGCATGATGGACGCCCCCTCACCCCAACCCTCTCCCACCGGGGGAGAGGGAGTTAATGGTGTTGTTCCCCCCTCGCCCCTTGAGGGAGAGGGGGGTTGGGGGGGTGAGGGGAGGGCCAGTGGCGCGACCCGCTGCCAGATTTCTTCAGTGATGAACGGCATCAGCGGATGCAGCAATCGCAGCAGCGTTTCCAGCGTCTGCGCCAGGGTCTGGCGGGTGCCGCGCTGAGCGGCAGCGGAACTGGCCGGGTCATTCAGCACCGGCTTGGACAGTTCCAGATACCAGTCGCAGAACTCGTTCCAGGTGAATTCATACAGCGCCTGCGCGACCTGATCGAGACGATAGCCTTGCATCGCCGCATTCACCTCGGCCATCGTGCCCTGCAACCGCGAGCGAATCCAGCGGTCGGCCTGGCTGAGTTCAATCTCGCCGCCGGTCAGGCCGGTATCCTGACCTTCAGTATTCATCAGCACATAGCGGGCGGCGTTCCACAGCTTGTTGCAGAAGTTGCGGTAGCCCTCGACCCGGCCCATGTCAAAAACGATGTCGCGCCCGGTGGTGGCCAGCGCGGCGAAGGTGAACCGCAAGGCGTCGGTGCCATGAGCGTGGATGCCGGCTGGAAATTGCTGACGGGTGGCTTTCTCGATGCGCGGAGCCATCTGTGGCTGCATCAACCCACTGGTGCGCTTGGTGACCAGTTCATTCAGATCAACGCCGTCGATCAGATCCAGCGGGTCCAGCACGTTGCCTTTGGATTTCGACATCTTCTGGCCTTCGTGATCGCGCACCAGGCCATGGATGTACACTTCATGGAACGGCACGTCGCCCATAAACTTCAGGCCCATCATGATCATCCGGGCGACCCAGAAGAAAATAATGTCGAAGCCAGTGACCAGGACACTGGTCGGATAGAAGGTCTTGAGCGCCTCGGTCTGCTCCGGCCAACCGAGCGTGGAGAAGGGCCAGAGCGCCGAAGAGAACCAGGTATCCAGCACGTCCGGATCCTGGGTGAGCGCCACTTCAGCACCCAGTCGATGCCGTTCTCGCACTTCGGCCTCACTGCGCCCGACGTAGAACTGCCCTTGCTCGTCATACCAGGCCGGGATGCGGTGACCCCACCAGATTTGTCGGCTGATGCACCAGTCTTCGATGCGGTTCAGCCAGTCGAAATAGGTCTTCTCCCAGTTCTCCGGGATGAATTTGATCTTGCCGGTTTTCACGGCGGCAATGGCAGGACCGGCCAGCGGCGCGGTTTTCACATACCACTGATCGGTCAGGAACGGTTCGATGACCGCGTGGCTGCGGTCGCCGCGCGGCACCATCAGCTTGTGCGGCTTGGTCTCCTCCAGCAGCCCCAGTTCCTCCAAGTCGCCGATGACTCGCCGGCGGGCTTCGAAGCGATCCAGACCACGATAGGCTTCCGGTGCCTGGTCGTTAATGTGGGCGTCGGCAGTGAAAATGTTGATGAGCGGGAGATGGTGGCGCTGGCCGACCGCGTAGTCGTTGAAGTCGTGAGCCGGGGTGATTTTGACGCAGCCCGTGCCGAACGCGGGATCGACGTACTCATCGGCAATAATGGGAATGGTGCGCCCGGTTAGCGGCAGGGTCGCGTGCAAGCCAATCAGGCGCTGATACCGCGCATCGTCGGGATGGACGGCGACCGCACTATCGCCGAGCATGGTTTCGGGACGGGTCGTCGCGACGATCAAATCACCGCCACCCTCGGCCAGCGGATAGCGGATATGCCACAGGAAGCCGTTTTCTTCAGTGCTGACCACTTCCAGATCGGACACGGCGGTATGCAGCACCGGATCCCAGTTGACCAGTCGCTGACCGCGATAGATCAGCCCTTCTTCATACAGGCGGACAAACACCTCGCGCACGGCGGCTGACAGACCCTCATCCATCGTGAAGCGCTCCCGTGCCCAGTCCACGGAAGAACCCATCCGGCGCAACTGCCGGGTAATCGTGCCGCCGGATTCCGCTTTCCACGTCCACACCCGGTCAATAAACGCCTCGCGGCCCAGATCATGGCGCGTCT
>JAIFNF010000171.1 GCA_020047885.1 Gammaproteobacteria bacterium
CTGTATGGCGCGATTGCCGGCGAATGCTATTTCCGGGGCGTCGCCGGGGAACGCTTTGGCGTTCGCAACTCCGGCGCACTAGCCGTCGTGGAAGGCACCGGCGATCATGGCTGTGAATACATGACCGGTGGCGTAGTGGTCGTACTGGGCGCAACGGGCCGCAACTTCGCGGCGGGGATGAGCGGCGGCATCGCCTACGTTCTCGATGAGGAGGGCAGTTTTGCCCGCCGAACGAATAAGGCGATGGTGGCGCTGGAAGCATTGTGCGACCAGGAAGACACCCTGAAAGTTCACGTCCTGCACGATGACTGGAGCGCCCTGGCTAATGCTGAAATGCCCGAAGCCGGTTTAAGGCACGATGCCCAGCAGCTCCAGGTTCTGGTCGCCCGCCACGCGGTCTACACCGGTAGTGAAGTCGCTAAACGGGTGCTGGAGCACTGGCGCGAACTACTGCCCAAATTTGTCAAAGTCATGCCGCTCGATTACCGCCGCGCCCTACAGGATCGGCAACTACAACAGGCCAAGGCGTGCGTCGTTCCGGTTGAACCCGCCCGTGTTGCGGCGTAATTACGGTTAAAGGTTAAAAGGTTAGTTATGGGTAAGCCCACTGGTTTTCTGGAAATCACCCGCCATGATCATGGCTATGCGCCGATTGAAGAGCGGGTCAAACACTTTCGCGATTTCATAGTTCCCCTGCCGGAACCGGGCGTTCGCGAACAGGCCGCCCGGTGCATGGATTGCGGCATCCCTTACTGCCATCGCGGCTGTCCGGTGCATAACATCATTCCCGACTGGAATGATCTGGTGTATCGGGGCAACTGGCGGGAGGCGCTGGACGTGCTGCATTCCACCAACAACTTCCCGGAATTCACCGGGCGCATTTGTCCCGCGCCGTGCGAGGCCGCCTGCACGCTCAATTTCAATGACCAGTCGGTAACGATCAAGGATATTGAGTGCGCCATCATTGACAAGGGCTGGGCGGAAGGCTGGGTCACGCCGCAGATCGCTGCCCGCCGTACTGGCAAACGGGTCGCCGTGGTGGGTTCAGGTCCAGCCGGACTGGCCTGTGCGCAACAATTAGCGCGGGCGGGTCACTGGGTGGTGGTCTTCGACAAAAATGACCGGATTGGCGGCCTGTTGCGCTACGGCATTCCCGACTTCAAGCTGGAGACGGCGCTGATCGACCGGCGCTTGGCGCAGATGCAAGCGGAAGGCGTGGAATTCCGCCCCAATAGCCATGTTGGCGGGGATATTCCGGCGCGACGACTGCTGGCGGAATTCGATGCTGTCGTGCTGGCGGGCGGTTCCGAACAGCCCCGCGATTTACCCGCGCCGGGACGGGAACTCCAGGGCGTTCATTACGCGATGGAGTTTCTGATGCAGCAAAATCGGCGTATCGCGGGCCAGAAAATTTCGCCTGATCAGGACATTCTCGCCACCGATAAGCACGTGGTGGTCATCGGCGGTGGCGATACCGGTTCCGACTGTGTGGGCACCTCGGTTCGGCAAGGGGCGCGTTCAGTCACGCAACTCGAAATCATGCCCAAGCCGCCCGCTGATGAAAACAAGCTGCTGACCTGGCCCGACTGGCCGCTGAAACTGCGCACTTCAACGTCGCATGAAGAAGGCTGTGAGCGTGACTGGTCGGTGACGACCAAAGCGTTTGTGGGAACTGCGGGCCGGTTAACCGCCCTTCGGATTGCCCGACTGGAATGGCAGGCGGTCAATGGCCGACAGACCATGGTTGAGGTTCCCGACAGTGTGTTGGAACTTCCCGCTGAACTGGTCCTGCTGGCGATGGGCTTTGTCCACCCGATTCACGAAGGTCTGTTACAGGAACTGGGCGTCGCCCTGGACGAACGCGGCAACATTCGCGCCGACGCCCAGGATTACCAGACTTCACTCAATAAGGTCTTCACCGCGGGTGACATGCGTCGGGGTCAATCGCTGATCGTCTGGGCTATTCGCGAGGGTCGGCAATGCGCCCATGCGGTTGATGAGTTCCTGATGGGGCATTCGGAATTACCGGTGTAATCCCCTACTCCTGCCCTGATCCGCAGAGAGGGGCAGGAGTCGTTCAATGTGCACGGGAGGCTAACGATGAACTGGCTGGAAGTGTGTGAACACCCGGCGTTGCAGGATCTGCCCTTCAAGATTGAACTGGACGAAACCGGGAAAATCATCATGGCTCCGACCAAGGTCTACCATTCAATTTATCAGGGCGACATTGCTTATCGGTTGCAGACGCTCGCTCCAACCGGGAAAGCGATGGTGGAATGCGCGATTGCCACCCGCAAAGGCACCAAGGTGGCTGATGTGGCATGGGCATCGCCGGAACGGCTGGCGATTATTTGGTCAGAAGCCGAATGTTCTATCGCCCCGGAACTGTGCGTTGAAGTGCTGTCCTCCGCCAATACCAACCGGGAAATGCGGACCAAGCGGCAGCTTTATTTTGAGAAAGGCGCACTGGAGGTCTGGCTCTGCGATCCTAAAGGGCGGATCACGTTTTTCAGCCCAGAGGGTCAACTGGATTACTCCGTTCTGTTCCCAGATTTTCCTTTGGAGATTGCCAAATGAACGGATGGACAAAAACCGTAAGCAGATTTCATAACGATCTAAAGGTAGCAATGGAGCCTTATCAAGGTAGGCAACTGACGACACATGAAATCGCTAAAATCGTTTTTGATACTCGAATGTTAGCGCATGATTCCCAGTTTATTTATCCATCAGATCATTGTAGTAACTATACGAATAAAGGCTCCTGTGTGTGTGGGCTTTACGGTGAAGGCGAACCGATTTTTGAAAAAATTAAACCAGGCTTGTACCTTGTTAGAAAAGCAAGTTAGTTTTCTTCCATGAACAGCCACGAACTGAATCGCGAAGGCCGAAGGCACGTTGAAACAGAATTGCTGAGGCGAGGCGCAGCCTCTGTTACTTCAACTTCGCATGGGACACGAAAGACTTATTTGCTCGCAACCGATCCTAGCAACAGTCGTATAGTTGAACTCCGAATTAAGACGAAACAGAAGGGACGTTGGCACACAACCACCAATGAAGCCAAAACCGCTAATGCGTTATCAAATTCAATGGACGTAAGCAGTTATTGGGTGTTCGTAGATTTTAGTGAAACACCTAGATACTGGATTGTGCCTGATAGGTGGATTCGCAATGATATTCATGAAGCACACCAAAAATACCTACAGAAGCACGACGGACACCGTGCAGAAAATGATAATTCCAGTCACCACTCCATCGAAGAAAGCCGATTAGAACAATGGCAAAACAAATGGGAGATTCTCGATATTTTTTGATAGCGCACATGCTAATTTTTAATACTCATAAGCCGAGTAAAATTTAGTTGCTATTTTTTTGTAACCAACATTCAATCAACGCCAGCAATACACCGGACGCTGCGCGATAATGCCGCTGAGAAATAAATGAAAACCTACCTCTACACATGGAACCCGAAGCGTTGGAAATGGGCTAAACAACCAGAAGCAATTTGTCGTATCAGAGACGGTGAAAAATATCGCAGGCATTGGAGTTGCGGTAACACAAAAAGAATAGCCGTCGGCGATACCTTTTTCCTGATTAAACTTGGCGTAGAACCCAAAGGAATTATTGGCTGTGGCTATGTGTCTTCGTCGCCTTATCTGCTCCCACATTGGGAAGAAGAAAAGGCAAAGAAAGGCTTAACCACTTTACGAACTGAGTTGATATTCAATACGTTGTCCGAGATGCCAATTATCTCCATTGAACAGTTACAGGTTCGCTATCCATCTTATAACTGGTCGCCTCAAATAAGTGGCTTATCGGTTCCAGAACCGATCGCTATCGAACTATTTAAAAAAATCCAAGAATGAGCCAAAACTACAGACTTTTGAGTATACAAACCGGTACTGTTAAGACGTTGAAAATTGACAATAAGCGTTTTATTAGTGGCATTCAAAAACAGGCCGTTGAAGGCGTAGTCAGTGTCTATCAACTGGGCATTGACGGTGATGAGCAAGCAGATTTAACCGTACACGGCGGTCTTGCAAAAGCCATGTATGCCTATCCCTCTGAACACTATACATTCTGGCAGGAACAAAGAAGATCACGGGGATTATCGCCTAATTTATCCTATGGAAGCTTCGGCGAAAATCTAACCTTGTCGGGTTTGCTCGAAGACACCCTGTTTGTAGGCGATGAACTACACTTTCCAAATTGCGTTTTGCGCGTTACGCAGCCGCGTGAACCGTGCTACAAATTGAATGCCATTATGGCTGACCACCACGCTGCGAAGACCATGATCCAAACCGGCTATTGCGGGTTTTATTTAGCGGTTGATGTGGTCGGTAGTCTTGCTGCAGGTCAAACCTTTGCATTGAGACCGGGTTTACGCCAAGTGCCGATTGCTGATTTGTTTAAAGCAGCCACACTGAAAAATCGGTGAGAATTCGCGGTGAAAAACTCGATGTCCAGAATATTTTTTATTCTAGCGGCCTGTTCCGCTCTTGTTGCCGTGGCGGCGGGCGCTTTTACTGGCGGGTTGGTAGTGTTTGGCAATCGGCGCTTTTAAATCATGATAAAGTTGAACAAGTCCAAGGTTCTTTCAGTTTCGGCATCCATCATTCTGGCCACCAGTCCCCGGTTATTTGGTCAAGAGTGAACGGGCATTGTTCCGGGAAGGTGGCCAAAGGCAAACCGGTTTCATCAGCCGCATCTTCACGTGCAGGTAAGTACTCCTCCTCAACAATTATCGGGAGTTGCGGTTTTAAACTAGGACTATTTTTGAGTCTTTTTTGAATATGCCGTCTCCCATTTCGGATGGATAAGCGCCAACTGGTTCCTCGCCGTTCTGGCTGATATTGCCACTTCAACAAGTGCATGAGAACATTGGACACGTAACTTTCTAATGCAAAGCGGTTACTGTTACCCATGCTCTCGATTTCCTCGATCAGATTGTCTATATCCAGCGCTGACAATGCGCCTTGCCGCAGCAAGTCAGCCTGTTGCTGCGTCCAGAGATAAAAATCAGACTGGTAGGTGTTCATGACTGTTCCTCCTGTTGAGATTGTTCCCGCACTACTGATGCAATCAATTCCGAAATACCTGATACAGTGTTCGACCAGTTCTTGCAAGAGTTGTCACCGACAACGCTTATCCGTGGGGTGCTATTACTGGCGGGTTGGTGATGTTTGGAATCGGCGCTTTTACATCACGATGAATAGGTACTGAAATGAATCAGATGGTTGGTGCTGGATGATTCCTAACATCGAAACCCTTATGGCTTTTGCCAGAGCGCTAGAAGGCGAACCGTTGCAAACGCTTTTTAGAAAAAATACCTTTTATATCAAAGTTATCGGCGATGATCTGGTATTTACCCCTGTTTCATCGCGTGCGCCTCGCCGCGAGCGGTGCGATCAAATAAAAGCTCTTTTAGATGAATTGGCGAAAACGGGTTCATTCCGTAAGAGTGATTACGCCGATCTATCCTTCA
>JAIFNF010000285.1 GCA_020047885.1 Gammaproteobacteria bacterium
GATGTCGGGATTAGCCATGAGCGGCCTCCTGGGCGAGAGCGGCCTGCTGACACATCGGGAAACCCCGGGCGGCGCGGGCGTCGTAATAGGCCTGGGCGACCGCACGCGCCAGGGTGCGGACGCGCAGAATAAAGCGCTGGCGTTCGGTGACCGAGATCGCCTTACGGGCGTCCAGCAGGTTGAAAGTATGCGAGGCTTTCAGGGCCATTTCGTAGGCGGGCAGCGGCAGCCCCACCTCAATCAGCCGCTTGCTTTCCGACTCATGGGTGTCGAACGCCATGAACAAGGCAGTCGTGTCGGCGTGTTCAAAATTGTAAGTGGACATTTCTACTTCATTCTGATGAAACACGTCGCCATAAGTCACGCGGCCCAGCGACCCGTTAGTCCAGACCAGGTCAAAGACGCTTTCCACACCCTGCAAGTACATGGCGATGCGTTCCAGGCCGTAGGTAATCTCACCGGTCACCGGTTTGCAATCCAGACCGCCGACCTGCTGGAAGTAGGTGAACTGGGTGATTTCCATACCGTTCAGCCAGACTTCCCAACCCAGCCCCCAAGCGCCGAGGGTGGGCGATTCCCAGTTGTCCTCGACGAAGCGGACATCGTGGATCAGCGGATCCAGACCCAGTTCCTTGAGTGAACCGAGGTAGAGATCCTGCAAATCCAGCGGCGAGGGTTTAATGACCACCTGATACTGGTAATAGTGCTGCAAGCGGTTGGGGTTTTCGCCATAGCGGCCATCGGTAGGACGGCGGGACGGCTGCACATACGCCGCGCTCCACGGTTCGGGACCGATGGCGCGGAGGAAGGTCGCGGGGTGAAAGGTGCCCGCGCCGACTTCCATATCATAAGGTTGGAGCAAGACGCAGCCTTGCCGCGCCCAGTATTCTTGTAGAGCCAGGATCAGTCCCTGGAAGGTTGAAACATCACGCACAGGCGTCTCCAGAATCCAGGGGGGACATTGGAAAACGCCCCCGGTTTTTTGGTCATGATTGGGGGTTAAGTATAGCCCGGTGCCAAGCCAGGGTCAGGCGTCATTTGAGGGGGGACTCCAGCAGCATCGACCCGCCGTCGCTACCCCGAATCTCCAGAATATCCCGCAACCGCGCCCAGCCTTCGTCGGGTAGTACTGTCGGGATGCGCACCAGTTGCCGATCACCGCTTTGCAATACCCGAACCCGGATGACCACCGCCTTGTACCAGGCCTTCAAACCGGCAATCGCACGGTCACTGCTGGATCGTATGGAGATTCATTACACCCCGAAACACCGCAGTTCGCTCAATATGGCGGAAGTTGAATTGAGCGTGCTGAGCCGACAGTGCTCTCCCGCCAGCAGGCGCAAGGGACGCGCCGACCGGCGATGACTTTGATACTATAGTGGCAATTACTCTATCACGAGGGTTGCTAAACCATGCGGGATTACTTGATCGCTCCGTCCATTCTGTCCGCCGACTTTGCGCGATTGGGCGATGAAGTGGACGCGGTTCTGGCGGCAGGGGCCGACCTGGTGCATTTCGATGTCATGGACAACCACTACGTCCCCAACCTGACCGTCGGCCCCATCGTCTGCGCTGCGCTGCGCAAGCATGGCGTTACCGCCCCCATCGACGCTCATCTGATGATCAAGCCGGTCGACCGCATCATCCCCGACTTTGCCATGGCAGGCGCGACCTACATCACCTTCCATCCCGAAGCCAGTGAGCATATCGACCGCACCCTCCAGCATATTCGCGATTGCGGCTGCCAGTCCGGGCTGGTCTTCAATCCGGCGACGCCACTGGACTGCCTCAAATACGTCATGGACAAAGTGGATATGGTGTTGCTGATGGCGGTCAATCCTGGTTTTGGCGGGCAAAGCTTTATCAACGGTACGCTGAACAAGTTGCGCGAAGCCCGCCGCCTGATTGACGACAGCGGCCATGCCGTGCGCCTGGAAGTCGATGGCGGGGTCAAAATCGACAACATCCGCGCCATTGCCGAAGCCGGAGCGGATACCTTTGTCGCCGGTTCAGCGATCTTCAACAGCCCCGATTACCGTGCCACCATTGCCGCCATGCGGGCGGAACTGGCCGAGGTGAAGCAGTGAAAAGCTTTGAAAACCGTACTGCGATTTTTTTCGATCTCGACGGCACCCTGGTCGACAGCGTTCCCGACCTGACCGCTGCCCTCAATGTCATGCTCCAGCAACTCGGCCTACCCGGTCGCGAAGAAGCGCAGGTGCGCACCTGGGTCGGTAATGGCATGGATAACCTGATTCGTCGCGCCCTCGTCGGTGAAATGGATGGCAGCCAAGCCGATCCCGCCCTGTTCGCCCGCGCCAAACCGCTCTATAAAGTCGCCTACGCTGACCACATTAGTGTCTACAGCGCCCTGTATCCCGGCGCTCACGAGGGACTGGTCGCATTACACGCCACCGGCATCCCCATGGCCTGTGTGACCAATAAACCGGCTGAATTCGCCCTGCCCCTGCTCGACAAACTGGGCATTAGCGAATTTTTCACCACGGTAGTCGGCGGGGAATGTACGCCGCATCCTAAACCCGCCCCGGACGCCCTGCATCTGTGCGCGGAACGACTGGGCATTTCGATCACCCAGGGTCTGATGGTCGGCGATTCCCTCAACGATGTCGGCGCCGCCCGTAACGCCGGTTGCCCGGTGGTCTGTGTGCCCTATGGCTATAATCACGGCTACGATATCCGCGACGCCCAACCGGACGCGGTGATTGACTCCATCGCCGACCTGCCTACCTTGCTCATGAAACCCCTCTAAGCGCCCTGCCATGACCCCGAACGATTTCAAGCGTCTGGTCGATGAAGGCTTCAACCGCATTCCGGTCGCCCGTGAAGTACTGGCCGATCTCGACACCCCGCTCAGCACCTATCTCAAGCTGGCCGATGCGCCCTACAGCTACCTGTTTGAATCGGTGCAGGGCGGCGAAAAGTGGGGTCGCTACTCGATCATTGGCCTGCCCTGCCGCAAGATTATCCGGGTGCGCGGTCACCGCATCACCGTGGAACACGCCGGGGAAATCGTCGATGCGCTGACCTGCGCCGATCCGCTGGACTGGATTCAGGACTTCCAGAACCGCTACCGGGTGCCGGCGACCGGCGAAGGTCTCCCACGCTTCATTGGCGGACTGGTCGGCTACTTCGGCTACGACACGATCCGCTATATCGAACCGAAACTGGCGCAGAACGCCAATCCCGATCCATTGGATAATCCCGACATCCTGCTGCTGGTCTCCGAAGATCTGGTGGTGTTCGACAATCTGGCCGGGCGGCTGTACCTGATCACCCTGGTTGATCCAGCGGTGGAACGCGCCTATGCCCGCGCCCAGTTGCGGCTGGATCAATGGGTGGCGAAGCTGCGCGAAGGGCGTTCGCTCTATACCCCGGCGAATCCCCGTGAGGATGCCGGTCCGGTCGAATTCGTCTCCGGCTTCACGAAAGAGGGTTTTGAAAACGCGGTGCGGCGAATTAAGGACTACATTCTCGCCGGGGACTGTATGCAAGTGGTGCTGTCACAGCGCCTCAGCGCCCCATTCCGGGCGGCGCCGCTGGATCTTTACCGGGCGCTGCGCGGGCTGAATCCCTCGCCGTACATGTATTTCCTGAATCTGGGCGATTTCCACATCGTCGGCTCTTCCCCGGAAATTCTGGTGCGGCTGGAAGAGGGACTACTCACTGTCCGACCCATTGCCGGCACCCGGCGACGTGGCGCAACGGAAGAACAGGATCAGGCGCTGGAAGCCGAATTGCTGGCCGATCCCAAGGAACGGGCGGAACATCTGATGCTGATCGACCTGGGGCGCAATGACGCTGGCCGGGTCTGCGACATTGGCAGCGTCCAGTTGACCGAGAACATGGCGATTGAGCGCTATTCCCATGTCATGCACATCGTATCCAATGTGAACGGTCGATTGCGTCCGGATCTCAACGTTCTCGACGCTTTGCGGGCGACTTTCCCGGCAGGTACCGTCAGTGGCGCACCCAAGATTCGCGCCATGGAAATTATTGACGAACTGGAACCGGTCAAACGCGGGGTCTATGCCGGAGCGGTCGGTTATCTCTCCTGGTCAGGCAACATGGATACCGCGATTGCTATCCGCACTGCGGTTCTCAAGGACGGGATGCTGCATATCCAAGCCGGTGCCGGCATCGTCGCCGATTCCGTGCCGGAAAGTGAGTGGGAAGAGACCATGAACAAGGGTCGCGCTCTGTTCCGGGCGGCGACGCTGGCAGAACGCGGATTGGATGAACCTCGCGCCGTTGGCAAAATGGTTTAAACCAACGCCGACCACTTCCCCAACCCCAGCCCTCCCTCGCCCAGGGGGGAGGGAGTCTTAAAACTTGGAACCCTTCTTCAATTTACCCACTGCCCTTCGCCGCACGCTCCTGGTGTTCAGTGATACGCTCGCCGTGCTGACCGCGGTATGGGCGTCGTTCGCCATCCGCCTGGGCGAGATGTGGCCCGCGCTATTGCAGGATGTCGTTTGGCTCTTTCCGCTGGCAGTCGTCGTGCTCATCCCGACTTTCGCGCTGGCCGGGCTGTATCGGCCTATTCTGCGTTATGCCGACGAAAGTCTGCTGCACGCTATCGTTCTGGGGGCCAGCGTCGGCATCCTGTTGATGATGGCCGTGTGGGTATTTCTGCGTGAGGGCATTGTGCCGCGCTCGTCCTGGCTAATCGCCTGGCTGGTGCTCATTGCCCTGGTGGGTGGCGGGCGACTGCTGTTGCGTCGCTATCTGCGGCGCCGGTTCCGCTTGAGCGCACCCCGAACGCCGGTGATTATCTACGGCGCTGGCGACGCGGGCGTGCAACTGGTTCAAGCCCTGCGTTATAGCACCGAGTTTGAACCGGTGGTCTTTGTGGACGATAAATCACGGCTGTGGGGCAGTGTGGTTCTAGGTCTAAAAGTGCGGGCACCGGCCAAACTACCGCGCCTGATCGCCCGTCATGCCGCCGGACTGATTCTGTTGGCGCTGCCCTCCGCCTCGCGCCAGCGCCGCCGCGAGATTCTGGAAGCGCTGGCTGGGTTGCCGATACGGGTGATGGCGTTGCCGACCTTGGGGGAATTGACCAGTGGTGTGCGGCGGATTGATGAATTCCGTGAAATTGAGGTTGAGGATATCCTGGGGCGTGATTCCGTGCAGCCAAACCGGGATTTATTGCGGGCGCGGGTTCATGGAAAAACCGTGCTGGTCACCGGTGCCGGGGGGTCGATTGGTTCGGAGTTGTGTCGGCAGATTTTGCCGCTGCGCCCACGCCGACTGGTGCTGTTTGAACGTTCTGAATATGCGCTGTACGTCATCGAGCAGGAATTGCAGGCCATACTCAACACCCTGGGTTTACCACGCATTGAAGTCATCCCCCTTCTCGGTTCCGTCGTTCACCGCCGCCGCCTGCAGGTCGTGCTGGAACGGTTTGGCGTCGAGACGGTTTATCACACCGCCGCCTATAAGCACG
>JAIFNF010000227.1 GCA_020047885.1 Gammaproteobacteria bacterium
GACCGTTGTACAGCACGATGGGAACCACCGGCGGTAATAGGTCGTCCTCGGTGAGCTGCTTGGTGCGGATCAAATCCTGATACAACAAGCCGACGTAGACCAGCAGGCGCACCGCCATGAACGGGTCAACATCGGACTGGAATTCCAGCAGCAGATAGACATACAGCCAACGCTTCCGCCAGCGCACCCGCCAGATGACATCATCTGCTCGGGGTCGCAGGTCGTCGCTGACGTAGCTGCCGGATTGTTTCTCCAGCGTGGTGAAGTCCAGTTCCCCTACCCAGTCTTCGTGGACAAAGCCGGTCAACAGGTCGGCGACCATGTCGGGATGGGAGAACAGCAGTTTGTAGCCCGAATCGTGGGGCTGGGCCAGGTTGTCACGAACCTTGGGTTTCCGTTGGGGTTGCCGGGCGGGGCGACGGGGTGGTCGGTTGGGGGGCATCAGGTCTCCATAACGGTTATTTCGTTTCCCGGACTCCCCCCTTTGGCAAAGGGGAGTCGGGGGATTTCGCTACCGCTCCGCTGTCGGCGGATCGTTGCAGTGGTCGCGGGCGCAGCCGTACTGCACAGTCTGGCCACCCGCGTTCGGATTCCCGTTGCCCACTGGCGGGTTGCTCCTCACATCGGCGGTGGCTTCCTCAACCATAATGATCTTCTCATAGACGTTGTCGTCTTCGTTGCTTTCGATCACCGTATTGTTGCTGTCCGCAACGATTTTGATTGTATGCTGACCGGCGCTGAGGGTGGCGATGCTGTAGTCCTCGACATAGCAATAATAATCTGCTGGCAACCCATCACAGTTCCACCTCTCTCTGAAAACGCCATCAACGTACAAAGCGACCGCAAAGGCCCCCGTAGCCACATCACTGTCATTTGCAATCGCAAAGTCCACATACAAGGTATCAATGCTGTTCAGCGGGCTACGGTCGGTCGTAGTGCCCGTGATATTGCTGACCACGATCTTGTCTGACCAATCACGCAGCTTGTAAGGCGTCAGATTACCGCCTGTTGGTAAAGATGGAGGTGTGCTTTCGCCATAATTATCACTTCCCCAACACATGACCGTACCAACGGTCTTGACCCCGCAGGTGTGAAAAGTGCCCGCATCGACTTGGGTAAATGTTCCCACTGGGCGATCCGCTTGACCTTCGTCATTACTTCCCCAACAAGCAACGGTACCATCGGTCTTGACCCCGCAGGTGTGAGATCGACCAGTGCTGATGTGCGCGAATGTTACCCCGGCAGGCGGGGCAGCTTGGCCGGAATAGTTGCTCCCCCAGCAGTTAACCATGCCGTCGGTCTTGAGTCCGCAGGTGTGATCCCCGCCCGCACTAACTTGGGTAAAGGTTCCGTCTGGTGCCGTGGTCTCGCCATCGTCGTTACTCCCCCAACAAGCGAGGGTACCGTCAGTCTTGACACCGCAGGCGTGATAATCACCCGTGCTGACTTGGGTAAAAGTTTCGTTCGGCGATGCCGTTTGACCATAGTCGTTATTTCCCCAGCACACGACTGTCCCATTAGTCCTGACCCCGCAGGTATACGAGTCACTTGCACTAACTGCAGTGAACAGCCCGTCCGGCGGTGCAGCCTGGCTATTTCCATTACTCCCCCAACATGCTACTACGCCATTGGTTTTTACTCCACAAGTATGCATCCAAGCGGCACTGATCTGGGTGAATAAGCCCGCTGGAGGAACACCTTGGCCGAATATATTAGCTCCCCAGCAGATAACTACACCGTTGTCTTTTAGCCCGCAGGTGTGCGTCCAGGCGGCGCTAACTGCTTTATACGGTATTTCTTGCGAGTTAAGGAAGGTAGCCCCTACCCGCTGTTGGGCATTCATCGAGACTTGGCAAGTAGAAGCCGTACCGGAACAAGCTCCAGTCCAATAGCCGAATTGCCAACCCGCCGTGGGAACTGCGGTCAAGGTGACTACCGTGTTAGATGGATAGACCTCGCTGCAATCCAAGCCGCACTCGATTCCACCCGGTTGGCTACTTATCGTACCAGATCCGGTTAGAGCAATTTCCAAAAGTGCGTGATAGATCCCCTCCGGCGGCATAGCTTGACCATAGTCGTTTTGTCCCCAGCAGGAAACCGTCCAGTCGATACTGATTCCACAAGTGTGATAAAGGCCGACACTGATTTGGGTAAACAGTCCGGATTGAGACGGAGGCGCTACCTGACCATAACTATTATTTCCCCAACATTCCACCTGACCATCATTCTTCAAGCCACAAGTGTGAAAATAGCCTGCGCTAACTTGGGTAAATACCCCGGCGGGCCATGTAGCTTGACCGTATACGTTATCCCCCCAGCATTTAACCGTACCGTTACTCCTCACGCCGCAGGTGTGATTCCCACCTGCGCTGATTTGTGTAAATATTTCGGCAGGGGACATAGCCTGGTCGTAATCGTTGCTTCCCCAGCAAACAACGCTCCCGTCGATCTTCAGTCCGCAAGTGTGGTTATAACCCGCACTGACTTGGATGAAAGCTACAGCAGCATCAGGAGGACTAGCTTGGCCATCATCATTTTCTCCCCAACAAGCAACGGTTCCGTTAGTCTTCACGCCGCAAGTGTGAAAATAACCAGAGCTAACTTGGGTAAATGTCCCGGATGGTGGAGTTGCTTGATCGTAATAGTTAGTATCCGCCCAGCATTCGATTGAGCCATCGCTCCTGACCCCGCAGGCATGGCTACCGAATCCAAGATAATCGCCGCCGACACTGATTTGGGCAAACATACCGGGTGGAGGTGTCAATTGGCCATCGTTATCCCGTCCCCAACACTTGACCAGACCATTGCTCTTCATCCCGCAGGTATAAAAGGGACCTGCACTGACCTGAGTAAAGGGCATCCGACTACACCCTTGCTCAATAATCCGACTCACCCGCTCCTGAAACTCTGGCGCGGCGACAAACATCTGTCGGGTCTGTTCCCGGGTTAACTCGGCGGTTTCCAAACGGTTCAACCAGTAGTTGAAGCCCTCTCCATCGCCCCCCCGGCGCAGGAACGTACTGTACAGGTCTTGCAGATATTCCCGATTCAGGCGTTGCCAACCCAGATATTCCGGGCTATTGGCGAACTGACTGGAAATCGCCTCCACTTCCGCCATGACCGCTGCCGCCCCCTGACACTGCGCCGTCTGGAAGCGCTCCAGCCAGTAGCGGAAGCCCTCATTATCCGGTATGCGGTTGAGCAGACCCCGGTAGAAGTCCATCACAGTCAAGGCTTCGGGGCGACTGGTCGCGACGCCAAACTGACTCTCCAGATAGGCGGTGAATTCCGCCGAGAACAGTACCTCGCTCAACACCAGGTCGCGGGGCAATCCGTCGGCCAGCGCCGCCAGCCAGTGCGCTTGCTCATCCGCGTTCAGACCCTGTTCCAGCAGGAAGAGATAGAGATCCGCCACATACTGCGTATCACTGCGGTCGCGAGCCTGGTACTCGGCGCTGGTAAACAGTTGCGTAATCAACACCCGGAAGCCCTCAGCGACATCAATACCGAGGGTCTTCATCCGCTCCAAGTCGTTTTCCCAGGTGGTTTGTTCAGCAGCGGTCGGCGTTCGGCCAATAATCTTCTCGTAATAATTCCAGATATGCTCGCTGACCACCGGGTCTGTCACGTCGGCGATGAAGGTGGCGGTACAGGTGAGTGGTTGATCAGGCATAGGGAACACCGCCGCGCACGGTTCTGGCGTCCAGCCGGCGAAATGATCGCGGTCTGATCGCGGCGTAGCGGTCAGGGTGACGACCTCGCCCACCTGGTATTGGCCGCCGCCGCTGACTGTTCCGGTCCCCGCGCCATCCTTCACTACCGTCAGTGGGACAATCGGATTGTCGTCAAAGGTCGCAGTGCAGGTCAGGGGTTGCTCCGGCATCAACAGTGGCCCGGCGCACGTTTCGGGACTCCAGCCGGTGAACTGATTGCGCGGATTCGGTTTGGCGGTGAGCACCACCGGCTCCCCGGCGGCGTAGGCACCGGCTCCCGCGACGACACCCGTCCCGGTGCCATCGACCGTCACGGTCAAGAGATAGTTGATGGTGCTAGTAAAGCGGGCGGTACAGGTCAGGGCCCGCGCCGGATCAGACATCGTGAATTGCGCCGCACAGGGAGGATTCCAGCCGGCCAACACCGAACCGTCCGCTGGCGTGGCAGTCAGGGTGACCGTCGCCCCGGCGGCATAGTCCCCGTCCCCGGCGACCGTCCCTTGACCCACCCCACTGGTCGCTACCGTCACCCGACAGCCCGCTGGTGGCGCAGACTGGAGATGCAACTGGTCGACGCCACAAACCCCTACCACCGGCTCCGGCGTTGGGCGATCCGCCGTCGTGCCATCGCCCAGTTGCCCCTGATGGTTCCGGCCCCACGTCCACACCGTCCCGTCCGGCCGGGTTGCCAACGTATGCGCCGGCCCCGCACCTAGCGTGGTCGCATCCGCCACCTGAGTCACGGCCACCGGTACACACTGCGCCGGCCCGGCTCCCACACCCAACTGGCCATAGCGGTTATCCCCCCACGTCCACACCCGCCCATCAGCAGTCAGCGCCGCCCCATGCTGATCCCCCCCGGCCAGCACCCGCACCGTCCCCAAATTGTTGAGATTCGGCAAACTTTGCGGCGTGGTGGGGTGTTGCCAGGCACTCTCCCCCAATTGACAGTGTTCGTTATTCCCCCACCCCCAGATCGTGCCGTCTTCCCGCACCGCTAGGGTATAAGCCACCCCGCGCTGCTCGGTGGACAGACCCGGACGGAAATAGCCCCCGGCGCTGATCTGCCGCACCTCGGTCAGGGGAACCGGTTCAGTGCCACAGGTCGCTAACACCGGCTGGGCAAAAGCGGAAGTGAAGGTATAGCACGTTCCCAACTGCCCGGAACGGTTATCCCCCCACGCCCACACCGTCCCATTCTTCTTCAACGCCACGCTGTGCACTTCGCTGGCCGCCACTGCGATCACATCGGTGAGCGGCGGAAAGTTCAACCCGCCATCGCTGCGCGGTTCGGCGATCACCACCGCCACCGGCCGCCACGCATGTGCCCCCTGACTGCCATTGTTCCCTAGTTGGCGGTAATCATTACTCCCCCACGCCCAGACCCGACCCTCCCCGGTCACCGCCAGACTGTGGTACTTGCCCGCCGCGACCGCGATGACCTCGGTTAACCCGGCCACCGGCATCGGCGTCGGGCGATTCACCGTCGTCCCATCGCCCAACTGCCCCAGACCGTTCTGACCCCACGTCCACACCGTGCCATCCACCGCCAGCGCGACGCTATGCCAATCGCCACTGGCCACCTGCACCCAAGCCGTCCCGGTTTCGGGCAACGACCACAGGAACGGATAACCCTGCTGGTCACCAACCCCCGCCATTCCCAACTGCCCGGCCTGATTCGCCCCCCAGGCATACCCGAACGGCTGCCCGGTACTCGTCGCCAGCGAGTGCTGACCACTCCCCGACAGGTCGCCGATCCGGCCCCGGTGAGGATGAAGAGCATTGACAGTAGTCGCCCATACCGGAGCCAAAATCGGTTCATCCGCCAGTGATTCATGTTGGTTTCCTCGTATAAAGTTTTCTGTAATGCTAGGGTCAAGGTTGGCCATCGTAACGGCGGCGGTTGATTTAGCGAACCGGCGTCTCGGCAAACACTTCGGCCAGACTTTGCGCCGTCAGCACCCGCTCGCCCCAGATGAGCAGCGTATCGCTGTCCGCTACGGCCAACCGCGCCAGAATTTCCGCATCCAGGAATCCGAAGCGCCGAGCTAACTGGCGCTGCAAGAGTAAGGATTCACCTTCCTGTCGGCCTTCCTGTCGGCCTTCCTGTCGGCCTTCCTGACGGCCTTCCTGACGGCCTTCCTGACGGCCTTTTTCGATCCCCTGCTGTTCCCACTCTTGGGTCCACTCCACCACTCGTTCCGCTAACATATTGTGTACCTCGCTCAGTTCCAATACGGCCTCAATGCGTACTCCCGGCATGCGCACCGGCAGCAGCACGTCGCGTAACCACACGGCAAAGGCCCGGCGTAAACTGTCTTGCCGGGGCGCTTGTAACCACTCAATTAGTCGTTCGATCACCGCCTGCACGTCGTCTGGCCCCCGGCTGTTTTCCAACCGGAACAGCGCTGCCGCCAGGTTCTGTAAAGGGGCTAACGTTGCCTCCTGATAGCTGTTTTCTTCCAGTAGCAGATAGTGCAACCGGGGTTGATATTGTTCCAGTCCCGCTGGCGGGGGCACGATGAGATCGGTCAGATGGGTCTTGGCCGTCCGGTGGCGTCGACCGTTGTACAGCACGATGGGAACCACCGGCGGTAATAGGTCGTCCTCGGTGAGCTGCTTGGTGCGGATCAAATCCTGATAC
>JAIFNF010000279.1 GCA_020047885.1 Gammaproteobacteria bacterium
GTATCGACAACGCCGTCAAAGCAGCCAAGGCCAGTGCCGCCAACGGTCTATAGCCACAAATCTGATGCGGTCGCTGCCCTGCACCGAGACTTCATGCAAGGCATTGATTTTGTTCAACTTCCCCGACCGGCGGAGTCCTCCGTAGGTGGTCTGCCCCGCATCGACTACCGGCTGTCCGCCAAGTGCTTCACCGAAGGGAAGGACATGGCGGCTCGCAAGTGCCGAGCGGTGTTCAACATCACCGAGCAACCGGCACAGCCTGCATTCGCCCCCGTTCCCGCCGCCACAAATGCTTTTTGTTGCGTCAGCGCAACAAGATTCACTGGTAATACTTAGTTTCAGATGAAACTAAGTATCTTGATTCCGGCCAGCAGGGCCACCATCCCCACCAGGATCGCCCACAGTGGCTCAATAAAAGCTGTAGAGGCACGAACTGGCTTAGCCTTTGTCACACTAGGCCATCAGGCCGGTGCGTGGCTGATAATCGCTCACAGCGGCTATCAGGCCGTCCAGAAAACCTCATTCGTGTTCCCGGACAGGTTAGGCAATCCGGCGTGGTTTTTCGAGCGGTTGGCGGGGCAGCGCCAGCGCCCAAATTCGTTGCTCGACGGGCGTGTCCGGGAAACAGGTGTTATTCGTCAGCAGCGGGGTGATGGCGGATGGCGGGTTCGGTTTTGATGTGGTCAGGCGTCAACGCCTAGAGCGCGGTATCAACGACATTTTGCGGGACATCACATTCATTGTAGGTGCTGTACAGAAAGGACATTTGATGCTCGTCGGCCAACACATTGTTGATGGCCAGTTCCAACCGGGTCATCGGGCGGTCAGGCGCAAACTGAAAATTGGCGGGGCCGGGGGTTTGCAGGAAAGCTTCCAGGGAAAAGCACAGGTCGTCGAAGTCCAAAGCGATGCTCCGGTTTGTTTTGAGGAGCCGGGATTATCCGCGACGAGGCCCTGGGGCCGGGAATCGTAAGTCGTTGATTTATGGTTGAGCTACGCAATTTCTGCGGGCTTGGGCGGGGCTGTGGGTCGGAACGCGGGCGGGTGCGGCGCTTGCCGCTGGACCGGAATCGGGGTTTCAGGCGCTTGCACTGGCGTTGCGGCGGTCGATCCCTGCGGTGCATCGAGGCTGGCGCGGCCCTAGTCACACGGCAGGCGGTTCCCGTGGACCGTGTTACCGCGTTGCCTGGTCGGGCAATAACCGGTCAGCCGGGGCGCAGCGGCTTGGTTCTAAGTGATTCTGGTCAGGGATGAGCGTTGCAATAACCGCTGCGACATAACAATTTAGAGACGCCATCGCGGGCGCGAAAAACGTCCCACCCCTGTTCCTTACGCCGCCTTCGCCCGGCGCTTGCCCCGCGTCGCAACCCTACGGGATAGCGCCTGACGGCCTGTCACGGCCACCCAGTCATCGAAATGGGTGTAATCGGCCCGTCCGGTCACTGGGAAAAGCCCGGTTCCAGCCAGGAATGTGTCCCAATTATCGAAGATTTGATGACCCAGTTTCTGCAACTCTAGGCTCAGGTTCATCTGCTGGGGGGCGCGCTCCATCCCCAAGCGGGTCATCTTCTGGGAACCGTTCAGCGTTTCACCCCGCGCATTCCGGCGCAGCGCGATTTCAGCGATTTCGCGGGTGGCTGGCACGTCCAGGTCAAACACCCGTTCCTGTTCCGCCCGCCCACCGACACGTCGGGCTTCACCAAAACGAAAGCCCAGGCTCTCAAGAAAAACCTTGCACCAGCGGACGAAGGAGGACGGCTCGGTTTTTGGTAGCGAAATCCCGAAGGCGCGGGCGGTCGGGGCGAGAGAGAAGAGACGATCATAAATGTCCTTCGCCATGTCCGAGGTCAGCGTGAAAACGCCCAGAAGTGTATCTTCAGAGTTACAGTTGTCACTAGGAAGTGATTTTGGTAGCCGCGAGCAGGGGTCATTCCCTATAAGATAACTCACTCTCGCGGCTACCGACCCTTTTTCACCCCACCCTAGCACCGCCCGCAACACCTGCTGCCGCCCGGCCAGTTGCAGGACATCTGGGCCTGGCCGGTCCAAATCTCGGAGGTTTTCGATGACCAACAACCGGTCGCTCGCCAGCAACCAGCCCATTTTGCGAATGGACTGCATCGTCCGATCATCCGACGCCAAATCATATTGATGCCGGTCTAGCGCCGAGTCATCGGGTAGCGCGATGTTGCGACGGAGCATCTGATGCTCCAACACATACCCCTCCTCACGAGTCGTCTTACCGTCCTCGGATTTTTGCTTTAGCGCGTCGAACTCCGAAGAACTGAGCAGCGGTGCCGCCAAGATTTTTGCAATACGCGATTCCTTGCTTTCCTTCGCCACTTCACGACCTGCCTCACGAACATCCTCATCAAGCTCCATACCATCGAAATTTACGTCCCAGCCGCGAGCCATCATCAGCCAGATTAGGTCATTCGCTGCATCCCGCGACCGGGTGTTGATTTCAGCTTCGAGGTTGGCTCGTTGCAGCGCGTATTCATCCAAATCCCAGATAACGCAGCTTGGGTCTTTCCTAGCTTCGGCATTTTTGTGGCCCACCTCGAACCACAAGTCCTCAAACTCCGTCGCCTTTGCTTCCGTATGCACATTGAAGAGCATCACATCAATCTGGGTGCAAGTGCGGTCCCGCTTCATCATCTGAACCGCATCGGTCGGGCCAACAACGCTGTTATAGCCGAACAGGTGAGCATCGAAGTGCTTTGTGACCAGGCTGACACCCGATCCCATGACCGGGCTATACGCCAGCAATTCCAAACCCGATACCCCAGCATTAACGTCGGCCAGGAAATCCGCGTGTTCATTTTTGCTGTCGGAGGTAATGCAACGGAACGACCCATCAGCCATATTCTGCTTGCACCAAAAATCCAACTGCTCAATGGCCGTGGCCGAGTCCGACATGACGCACACTTTCCTCCCTGCGGTCCGCTGCTCCACCACCCACGCCAGCACGTCGGCGAACTCTCTGGCTCCGTGCAGCACCCGGACATCCATCGACGCTTCAGGCACATCCACCTTAATAATATGAATGGGACGGCCAGCGCGGGCCAGGTAAGTCAGCGTGGCGGGGGTCACATCGGCATCAGCCAGGATGACACGTTTTGCGCTTTGCAGCGCATTGAAGAAAGCTCGCTGAACGGCGACTTGTGTTTTTGACGACATCTGCGAACCGCTCGCACCCTGAGCGGCAACGAGCTGGCTGATTTCATCCACCAGCAGCAAGTCCGCCCGCGCTGCGTGTGCGCCGAAGTTGGGGTTTGTCAGCGAGTCCTGCACCACGGTAAGACATGACAAGTCCGCCAGTGGGAACGGTGTGTTCCAGTTGCCGTCCGCCCCCAGCTTCGGGTGCCGGTACGACCGGGCTTTCTCGTCCTGTAACCGGTCGCTACGGTAGTCCGCCGCGTTGAACGCCTTGCACAGGCTGGATGCCAGGGCGCAGCGATGGGTCAGCACAACGGTCCGGCCACCCTCCGCCCGCACTTTAGCCTCGGTGGGCACCAGCACCGCCGAGGTTTTTCCCGAACCGTGTGGCGCAGTAACAATATAAAGTGACGCTGCGTCGCCGAAGCAAGCCGCTTCTGCTTCCTCAAACGAAGTCACGACGCTCGTAGTGACTGGCACCACCCCAAAACCCTCATCAAGGCTGAAACTCGTCGACGGACGGAGTGGCGTCCAACTGGCCTTCTGGGTCTGCCGGAAATGCTTGAGCATTTCCATCGGGTTTTTAACATCAGCCGTTTTCTTGATGTCCAGCCACGATGCCACTTCCAGCCGCCGACTGGCGTAGTATTCCAGCACCAGGGCACCCAATTCTTTCTGCTGCGCCGAATCCAGCCGTGCGGCATCAGTGATCTGTCTCAGGATTTGTCCTGGGTGCATCCGGCGCGGGGCCAGATGTTTGAACCTGTTAAAAGTTGCCGTGGCTGCGGCCAGCAACTCCGTCTCTTGCCGTTCCAGCGCACGGAGCGTCAGGGCAAAGTCTTTCTTGACCTCGAACCCCGCAATAGCCGCAACGTCCACATCGGGGATATTCTGAAACGCCCACTCGACGGCATTCTCAACTTCACCCTGAGCCAGCCTGGCAATAGCATCCTCTCGCCCGCCCGCCACTGCGCCGTCCAACGCCGCAGGAACCAGCACGGCCAACACCTCGTCTTTAGACTGCCCAGACTTCGAGCCAGCCATCGCCGCGTCCAGAACAGTAGCGTGGACGCCATCGCCGTTAAAAACCCCGGCAGCCAGTTTTACCACTTGATCGTGAAATGGCCCAGGGTTGCCACCCAGTAACCTTGCGGCAGTGTTCTTGCGGCGAGGAATGAACACAGGCGGGGGGCCAGACCAAAAACGCTCCACGCCTTTGATAATGCCCCAGCGTTCCCGGCCAGCCAGCGGATCAGCCACACCGTCGAAGATTGGGTCCGCAATGTAATGAACCTGGTTATCACAGAACAGGGCAGGGTCAACGATCTTGGCGTTGTCCGGTGCGCTCGGATACCGCTCCTTATAAAGAGTGTTCTGGGTCTTGGCATACGCCTTCAAGGCGGCGTCCGAGTGCGGCTGCTCGGTAAGTACGAACAGGTGCATTCCAATCTGGCGACCCTTCAACCCGTGACTGGCGCTGAACTGGGCAATAACATCGCAGGTCAAGCCAAGCTCAGCGGCCACGGCTGCGCCGACTTGCTGCACGTCAAAGAAGTCACCGGTGAAGTTCGGTAGGATGATATTGTCGTGGTCGAACATATGAAGCTGGGTGTGATGCCGACGAATCACCACCAAGTTTTGTTCAACCCATTTTTTCGCGTCCTTCAAGCGTCGGATACCTTGCGCCTGTCGGTCGCTGGTGATGCCCCGGACATAACACTCGCCCGCTTCCGATGCTTTTTGCAGGGCTGCCAGCACATTCTCCGCAGTCAAGTCTACTTCCACGACACGCTGGTTATGTAAGTATGCTCGCGGGTAGTTAATGACGCCTGCTGGGGTGAAGGTCTTGCTTAGGCGGCGCTCTTGCGCGTCGGCCAGGAATTGCAGTTCAGTTCTAAAACTTTCCATGTAACACCATTAGGGGTATGGCTCCATTCAGAGCCGTGATATACTCCCTGTATCAACCCGGTCTAAAGGTTAATGCAGGACTTCGGGAAAAGGACATTTACTGGCCAGGCAGCGATTCATTACGTCGCTCCTGGCCTTTTAGCGTCTGGCCTACAGACGCTCCTGCACAATATGGGTAGGCACTAGAATGATTATAACCGTGGCGACCAACTCCACGGGTAAGTCGAACCTAGCAGGGCTACACTCGATCCCCATTCGGCCTAAATCAAATTACACTGCAATCTGTTCTGTTACTTTTGACCGATTTGACTCTTCGTACCGGATTACTTCTGAACTCGGAATCCCCCACATACGCTCTCCGACCCGCAATCCTTCCAACCTTCCACTATTAAGCA
>JAIFNF010000213.1 GCA_020047885.1 Gammaproteobacteria bacterium
TGACTACCTTGCCCATGTCCTGCGCGGGGAAATGGAAAAACTGCATGAAGATTGATTCTATTGTATCAAATTTAAATGCGATTGCCCTGAGGCGGTCGGCGGGGTGAATGCGTAACTTGCCGTGGTGCGCTTCAATCTCAAATCCATGAGCAACCAGGCGACGCAGGGCTTCGGCGGGCGTGGCGGTCATCAGAATTCCTCCCAATTTTTAGCTGCGAAATTTTCTGACTGGGGGGTATCAGACTCACACGACTCACCAGACTCACCGGCGGGGGTTGATGGCGATTGATGAGTCGTGTGAGTCGTGTGAGTCGATTCACCTTCACTGTAATTTTTTCGCCAGCGGTCTTGATCGGTGATGACCACGCGCCAGATTTGGCGATTTTGAGAACTTCCCCATTCTTCAAACCGTGCGCCGATTTCAACGCGACGGGCATAGTGCTTGAGAAATTCGCCAATGGTGCGGGAACTGATCTCGCCGCGCCGGTCGGTAAAGTGTTCTTCCAGGACGTTAAACAGGGTCTGTGCCGGGCGGGTTTCATCGCCTTCATTGTTGAGTGCGGTTTCATTGGCGCGGGTAATGGCTTCTTTTGAGGTTGCGCCAGCCGTGCGAAACGTCGCATACCACGCCTGCAACAGGGCGCGTAATTTGGTTTTTGTCGGGTCGCTTTCCTCGAGTTCCTCGGTGCCTGCCAGTGGGTCAGCTTCGCCTAACCAGGTCAACGCGCAACGAACGGTAGCGTCCCAGTCCTCGAAACTGCCCATTGGCGGATGCGCTTGGCGGGGGCGTCCGGCGACGTGATACGCCTTCAGCACGGTCAATGCGGCTTGAACCAGGCGCGGGCGGTTGGCGGGAATCCAGTCGGCCAGGTTGCGGTCGTATTGGCGGTTCTGCGGAAATTCGGAGACGGGATCGAGGTTGCAGACAACGACGCGGCGGGTCATGTCGCCAATAACGGGGACGTTGTTCCCTGTCGCCATCCAGGTGGTAATTGTCGGGACGGTGGCGGTTTTGCTCAGCCCCAGAATCCGTCCGGTAATCGTTTCGCCGGTCAATACTTTGCACAGGGTCGCGCCGGACAGTGGCGTTTCGAGGTTGTCGAGGTTGATGACAGAATCGCCGGCCAGCAGGACTGAAAGCATCCGTTTTTCGACTTCATCAACATCCTTGCCCAGTTCAAAAATCGTGGCGGTGTGACCTGTCGCCAACAGGCTCACGGCATTGGCCAGCAGGCTCTTGGCGCTGCCTTGGCGTGTGGCTTTGAACAGGAACAGCGGCGCGGTGGGTAGGGAATGCCGAACCAGTGCGGTCAGGATCGCCGCGAGTGCTGCGCTTCGATCACTGGGCGCGGTAAAGCTGAATCCTCGGTCTTCCGGGCGGTCGCTGTTGACGCAGGGGCGATTGAGGATTTCATCTGTCAATAACGTCAAGGCGGCGCGGGCTTCTTCCCGCGTGGGGCGATCAGGAACAGGTAAAAACGTCGTGTCCTGGTTATCGAAAAACAATCCCGTGGCTTCGTCATAGCCGGGTCGGTCAAGGATGCTGCCGTTGGGGCGCAAGGTGGGAGCGCTAATCACGCCGATTAAATGCGGGAATTTCCATAAACCTGATCTCGCCAACAGGGTCAAGGCGACGGCGGGCGGCGCATGACAGCGCTTGTAGGCTTCCTTCTTTTCGTTCCAGCGTTCCCAGTGAATGAGTCGATTCATGCGATCCAGCAAACAATCCTTGTCCAGCGTGATAATCGTGACTGCGCCAGTCGGGCGGGTGATTTTGTTGCGGACTGTGACGGGGTGCAGGCGGCTAATCCGACACAGATAACCGCTTCGCTGATAAATTTCGGCGCTGTGCTGAATCAAGGCGGCTTCGGCTTGGTCAGCGGCTTCGGGCAATTCGCCCACAATGACCTGAATCATCGCCGGTCGGTTGCTCTGCGGCGGTAGGTCGTCATCTTCCGGGGTGTTGCCGGTCATCTCAACAGCATCGGGCGCGGCATCGATCAGGGCTTGAAGCTCCTCAATGGTGTGGCCTTGGTTTAGCCAATCGGAAACGTCGCCTTTCTCAGGAACGCCGGGCAGTTCTACCCAACGCAGATCAGCGACTTTGCCTTTGAGTTGCCGCGCAATGTTGACCATGTGCGCACGGCCAGCGGCGTCGTTATCAGGAATGAGGGCAACGCGGGCCGCGCCGGAAAGTTGCTCGGTATAGTCCTTCTGCCACTTCTGCTTATGAATGTCCTTCGATGCGCCTTCAATCGTGGTGGTGGCTGGTTGGAAATTTTGGCTTAGGCGGTCGGCGTCCTTTTCGCCTTCCACTAAACAGATCAGGCGTCCGGCTTCTTTGGCGGCCAGCAGATCCGGCAAGTGATACAGCACGTTTGGCGGCGGGGTCGGGCATTGGGCGCGTTTCCAGATCCAGCCGCCTTTCCCGTCTGGCCAGCGTTGATTGAAGTCTTTGGGTTCGTAGCGGACTTTCTGGCTGACCAGTTGGCCTGCTGCGTCGTGGTAGTCGTAAGTGGCGACGATCTTTCTTTTGACTTTGGGCGCGGCCTGCTGCGTCAAACCCAGGGCGTCCATGATGCTCTTGTGGTCACAACCGGCGTGGCAGTGAACGACGAACGGATATTTTTCGCCTGCCTTGATGCTCAGGCTCGGGGTGTGGCTTTTCCCGTCAGCTTCATGCACGGGGCAACAGGCGGTATAGCCGTTGCCGAACTTCGTGGGGTTACAGCCTTGGCGGCTTAAGGCGTCTAAGGCGTTTTGCAGGGTGTAGGTATAGGTGTTCACGAAAAATCTCCGATTTGTTGTTAATCGGAGACTGACTACCGCGCCTGCATGGGATAGAATTCTACTGCGCGGTAGAATTCTTGAATGCAGGTGCGGGCCAGTCTCCGGTTAAACGGGACTGGCTTTTGCTTTAATGGGGTTTGGGTTTCGAGTGACTACCCTGACGCTCTGCCAGTGCAGCGTCGCGGGCGGTATCCAGTAGGTGCAGGTAGCCGGTCAGCGCTTCGTCGGCGACGGTGTTCCTGATGACGTGATAGATCATGTCGATGGTGACGTGACCGGACAGGCAACCAGTGCAGACGTGGTGCTGATGACCGTAATCCTCAATCGCTTTCCAGGCGGCTTCGGCGGCGGTGTTGATGTCTTGACGGGTGAAGTCGATGCTCATTTCACGCCTCCGGTTTGGGCAAGGATGTCCTGAAGGATTTTGGTGCAGCGGGCTTCGGCGATGGCGCGGTCAACGTGTTCGCAGATTGCAGTGGCATCAGCGTCGGGGTCTGCTTCCGGCGTTTCCAGCAGTTTCATGGCCTCGGTAATCCCATCCTCGACAACGCCAAGAATCCAACCCTCGCCGGGGTCGTCCTCGCGGGTTTTTTTGTCGATCAGATAGCGGGTGATGTCGCGGGCGCGGTTTAGCGCATCTTGTGCGTCCAGAATGTTGTTGCTCATGCTAAAATCCTCTTGAAGATTTGAAGGTTGAAAGCAATGCCCCTGTCGGGTTGTGACCGGCAGGGGCTTTTTGTTGCCTGTCCATCAGGCCGCCAGCCGCTGGGCGCGGTAGTCACTGGTTGACGTGGTGCGGCGGCTTTGAATCCAGGCGTCCAGATCATCCTTGCGATAAAACACGGCTTTCCCGATTTTGTGGTACGGGCAACCGGTGCCCGTGCTGCGCATGATCGCCATGCTCTTGGGGGAAACGCCAACGTAGGCGGCGGCGTTCGTGGTGTCCATCCGTCCATCAGGAAACACCTTGACGGTCGGGGACGCGGGTTGCAGGGGTTGGGTCATGAGTTGTCTACTCCTTTTTTGGTATCCATAATAGATACGAAAAGAATTAAAAGACACTTTCCAACAAAAGTCAAATAAAAATAGATACAATAAAAAATCATTAAGGTTAAGGAGGTGTGATATGGCAAGCAAAAAAGGGCGGGTCGCAAAGACTTTGGTTGTACCCGTCCGGCTCGATCCGGTTTTGAAGTGGGCGGCGGAACTGGCTGCGGGTAAGGAGCGGCGGTCAGTCAATAGCTTTGTGGAATGGGCAATCGAGCGAGCCGTGAAAGATGTGACAGAGGGTAGGGATTATCAGGGGCATGATGTCAGCGCTTGGGATATTGCTCATAGATGCTGGCATATCATTCCGGGATTCCGGATCAAGCAGTTGGCCGTACAGTGCCCAGATGCCTTGACCGTCAAGGAACGTGAAATTGTACAGGCAGTGGCATTGTTATCCCCCCAGTATGATGACAATGATGAATGGCTTTACCGCAACCCAAAAGCTTGGGAGCAGTTAAGTAGATTTGGTGAGGGTGAAATCAGTTTTGATGCATTACAAAGAAATATCTACATGATGTTTTCGCACGTTGGAAGTAATGAGCGACGGCATATCTTCTCGGACTTCGATGACTTCGAAAATCTAGCAAGAGATATGAACGCACCGGAGGAATCCCCATGAAACTGACGCGCCTTGCTCTTCGCAAGCTTGAATCTGGCCAGCATCTGACGGCGGGTGGGATTCGGTTTGACCGGCTGGCGGGTGGCGATGGGCGGTTTACCGTGGAAATTATGGTTGACCGGGTACGCATTCATCGCGTGGTGGGGCTGGAATCGGCAGGGGTGACGCTGACTCAGGCGGAACAATTCATCGATCAGTTGCGGGCGGATGCGCGGCGGGATCGGTTGAGTTTGCCAGCGGGCAGGAAGGTGGCGCTCGGGTTTTCGGCGGCGGCGGATGAATACCTCAAGCGCATGGAATCCGGGGGCGGGCGGAATGTGCTGCAAAAGCGCCAGCAACTGAATCAGCATCTCAAGCCGTTCCTGGGAGACAAGCCGTTATCCCGAATTGTGGCGTTTGATCTTCAGCGGTATGTGAAGCAACGCCAGGGGGAATGTGCGGCGGCGGCAACCATCAACAGCGAACTGGCGGCGCTCTCGCATCTGCTGCACCGCGCCATTGAGTGGGGCTGGATGGATCGGATGGTGAAGGTGCCGCGGTTGCGGGAAGACAATCGGCGACTGATCTATCTGACGCAGGAACAGATTGACCGGCTGTTGGACGCGGCGCGGGCGGATGTCTGTTGGGAGATTTACCCGTTCATCCTGATTGGCCTGCATACGTCGATGCGGCGGATGGAGATTCTATCAATCCGTTGGGCGCACGTGGATTTGCCGCGGCGGGTGATTCATATTCCGAAAGCGAAAGCGGGCGCCAGGGATCAACCGATCACGGCGGGGCTGGCCGATTACCTCGGGGAGCTGCGGGGCATGATGCCGGGGGCTGAATGGTTATTCCCGACTGAAGACAGCGCCAGCGGTCATCGGGTGGCGATAGAAAAACCGTTTCGGCGGGTCGTGGCGGCGGCGGGTTTGAATCCCAAGGAAATCACGCGCCATACGTTGCGCCATACGGCGATTACGCACCTGGTGCAGTCCGGTGTGGATTTGCCGACGGTACAGCG
>JAIFNF010000233.1 GCA_020047885.1 Gammaproteobacteria bacterium
TCGCCGGGACCGGCACCAATAAAGTAGACGGTCATTCCAATTTCCCCTGATCCAGGTTTTCCAGCAGTTTCAGATCAACGTCAGCGAAGCGGACGATACGTTTACCCTGATGATCCTTGCGGAATTCTTCAGCTTCCGCCGAGGTCGTCAGCGGGATCAATTCATGCCCCATGGGGCCGAGCGTATCCGAACCCATGACGTACCAGGCGGTGCGGGCGTCGATGCGGGTGACGCCGTAGTACTCGGTGACGCCGATGGCGGCGAGGTCGGCCTGGCGATGACCGGGCGCGTATTTGGGCAGATTCAGCAAATATTTGAACAGGTCTTTGGCACCATCGAAATGATGGGCATGACCGTCTTTATAAAGCACCGTCGCTACCCAGTCAGGATAGAGTGCGACGAACATCCCGCAGACCGGGCAGGTGTCCTTGGAGCCAGGGGTGGGGAAGGATAGACCTTCGCTCCAAACGGGGGAGAACAGGCTGAAGGTCAGCAGGAAGGCGATGAGTATTTGCCAACGTCGGTGCCCGCGGTCGAACCACCCCGGCGCTACGCGCCACCCCTCCTTATCCAAGGAGGGGAATGGGTATTCCAGGTTTTTCAGCAAGTTCATTGCCCATGCCCGGCATGAGCTTTCTTTTCCGCCCGCTTTTTGCGAATCATGGCGGTATCACTGGCCATGCTTTGATAGGAGGCAGCTAGCGCGGCGTCGAAATCGCCCAGTTCGCCGCCTTGTTCAGCTTTAGCGGCCTCGGCAGCAGCTTTGGTGGCAAAAGCGACCTTACTCTGTTTGGTCATCACGCCCGGTAGTTTCGAGCCGATCAGGTAGGTCGCATCGTCAACATTGATCAGCGGTTTGGGTTCCGTCTTTGCCCCGAAGTCGGCGGCGTAAATCGCTTTGGGTCCCCGGTCAAGATTGATCGCCAGGCTCAGCGCAGCGCAGTGGATCGAGCAGGTCGGGTCGATCAGGTCATCCTGGTAATGCACCAGATGGCGGCTGTGGTGGTATTGCTTGCGATCCATGCCACAGTAGGGGCATTTCGGATATTGGGTTAACTCATTATCCAGTGGGGTGGCGTCCGGCGCGGTCTTGGGGACAAATTGCAGTGGAGTCCCGTCATGCTCACATTTTGCGGCAACGGCCGGTGAACTCAGCGTGGTAATGCCGACGGTGGCACCGGTGGCGGCGAGAATACGGAGAACCTGGCGGCGTTCGGTTTGAACCGGGTTGTTCATGGCGGGGATGTCGTTGTGGTGAATGAGAGCGGAATTCTAGGGCAATTCCGGGTGAGTGTGATTGAAAATTCTCAAAGCAGCGGATTGATCGCCTGAGCGAACACTTCCGGGGTGGATTCGCCAATAATCCGGGCGCGGACGATGCCTTGCCGGTCAATCAGGTAGGTGACGGGCAGGCCGATTACCTGGTAGCGGCGCATGACCTCACCTTGCCGGTCCAGCAGCGTGTCGTAGGAAATGCCGATGTCCTTGACAAACTTTTCCACGGTTTCCGGCGGTTGCATGACGTTCACGGCGAGAATGGTCAGGCCCTGATCCCGGTGCTGGCGATAGACCGGCTCCAGCGCCTGCATTTCACCGTGGCAATACGGGCACCAGTCCGCCCAGAAGCGCAGGGCGACCACTTGGCCCTGATACTGTTCCGGGAAACGCACGGTCACCCCGTCCAGCCGTTCCAGGGTAAACGCCGGGGCGGGAGCGCCGTTGTGAATCGCGGGTAGCTCTGATCCACAGGCGGTCAGGAGGGCGAGGAGCAGGAGGCTCCATCCGCTTTGTTTCCAGTATCCCGGTAAAGCTTTCAGAGGGAGCCTCCAGCACAGATGCGTCAGGTCAGGGTTATCGCTTTTCCCGATGATCGCCGGATTTCCGGATTCCCCTCCTTGGCGAAGGAGGGGTGGCGCGAAGCGCCGGGGTGGTTTGGGAGGTCGGCGACTCAGGTTTTAACCGCTTTTGACCCGCCCCGCACGATGCGGCGGGCATCGTCGTCGCCGACGCGTTCGGTAATCGAACTGACCCCCTCGGTCTTGTAGCCGCCAATGCCGGTGTTTTGCTTCTGCACTTCCAGATTGCCAGCATTCATGGCGATTTCCCGGAAGATGCGGCTTTCATCCTCGGTGAGCGCCCCCGGCTTGGGCACTTCACCGGTGGCTTCCAGGCGATGCGCGAGGAATTTGACTTCCGCATCCACCATCCCCGTGCGGTCTTTGCCACTCTTGCAATTCGAGAGCGGCACCCCTTCCAGAAGGTGGGTGAGCAACATGAGCCGCGCCGCCATTTTGTAGGTGTCGTGTTCTTGGCTGCGGTGCGAGCCGGACGTATACATCTCGCGGATTTGTTGCGATAACTCAAGGATATGGCGGTTGTTGGGATCCGTGGGATGTTCCGCAAGATGCGCTTCGACCCAACCGCCTAGGGGCTTGTTCGGGTTTGTGCTGCCCAACAGCTTTTTCATGCCGTCTTCATTGACGCCGTGGGACTGGGTCCAGCCGCCTACCAGTGGCGAGTACCAGTTCACTGCGCCAGCGTTAACCCCGAAATTGAACGTTGCCACCTCCAGTTTGACCTGGATCTGCCGTTGAGTGCCATTTTCATCGACCACGGTGAAAGTCCGGGGTTGAGGAGGTCCGCTGAGTTCGGCGAAGGCTGCGACCTGTTCCCGGAGCATCTGCGCCTCGTTGCTGTGACCACGGCGAAACGCATCCGGCGTCACCAGGGACGTGGAGGTGGTTCGGAAGGTCACCACCTGCCCGTTCATGGCGTCGGTCATTAACTGGGGTTTCAGGGCGAGGGCCGCCAGGATGGATTCCGTGGCGCGGTTGAGGTTGCCCGCGTTGCGTGTGGGACCCTCATCGAGTCCGTAAGTCGAATGGATCGCATGGCGCACCCCCTGATAGAGCACCTGACCATTGGCCTCAAATTTCGAGGCATACAGATTGGAGGCGTGGGTGGTCTCGCTGCTGGCGTGGGCGGCGACACCGTGCCCGGCATAGCTGGTAGGAAACAAATCCCGATTACCGTGCGGTCCTATCCCAACATTAGGGTCAGCTATCTGCATCTTTGCCGCCGGTGTCAGGGTGCTTTGGTAGGTGTGCTGAACGCCACCATCAGTAAACTTGATGGTCTTGTTGATCGTATCCCAATTCTGGTCATTCAGCAGTTCGGCCTGAGCTTCCAGGTAGCGATCCTTCAGCCCGTCCCTCGGCACACCCGCATCCCGAAGCTGCCTCTGCAACTCCCCCGGATAATCGCCGAGTCGTGTATCAATGTCGTGGTCGCTGACCGTGGAGTCAGGACTGGGATTAAGAGCACGTTCATTAATCGTCTCCTGGGCTAAATCCGCTGCCAATGTCATCCACTGTTGGATCTTGACAGGATCCTGATCGGGCAGGGGCTTGAGTTGTTCGGTCTGTATTTCTTCGTTGATGATCTGTATTGCAGTTTCCCGATGCAGGCTCCTGGCTTCGGTGATTTCATGCTCGGAGATCGGGTTGGCGTTTTTGAAGTCGTTCAGATACTGGATTTGATCGGTCAGTTGCTGAATCTGCGCCTGAATATCCTGACGCATGGCCTGAACCAGGCCAGGATGCAGCGGGGAAGGTGGGTTGGCCAGGCTTTGGTCCGACAACTGCAAATCAGCAATGTGATTCCGGATCGCCAGAACATGCTGATCAACGTTATGGCTGCCGATGGGACACGCCGACAAAAGCACGACATTGTGATCGAGGCGGGTTCTGGCGGTATCGAGCGCAGCACCCAGCGCCCCCTCGGTTAGAACGGGACTGGAGGTCAAAGTGTGGATGACATGATTAAGATCCTCCACCGAAGGTTTATCCACGCCAAGTTGGGTGCGGAAATGATTTTCGAGATTGGGCGTGTTCGCCTTAAACTCTTTATGTCGGGCTTCCTGGAAATCCCGGACGGTGGCGGTGATCACCTGGGTAATATCATGGGCAGTCAACGGTTCGCGGGAAAACCGGGCGTCACCCGCCAGTTGGTTGAGCACCTCATTTTGCAGGGCGCGTTGATCCTTCGGGGACAGGTCTTGCAGTGGATAACCGTTGTTTGAGGAAAAGAGCGTGTTGATCGGACTCATGGGGTTGCGAAGATCAACAACCTGGCTAATCGTGGCCTGGTTCGTCAGGCGTTGCTCATGGCCGAGTCGCGCTGCTGTCTCGAGTACTACCTTAATGTTTTTCGAAGACAGATCCTGGGCAGCGTTAAGTTTGCTCATGGCGGCAGTGGCAATCGTATTGCCGTAGCCGGTGGTCAGCGCCTGGTGGAGGCTCTGTAATACGGCCTGGTTGGCTTGTCCTTCGATCGCCGTAGGACCGGTAACGCTGTAGGCAATGCGTCCAAAAAAACCGCGCGGCGCCTGAGCGAGGTCATTACCGACCACATTCTGCGTGAGTCGATTGACATCGAGTGTCGCCGCTTGCCGGAAGGTATCCAGGGTAATGGGCATGGCAGTGTCCCTCGACAGCTTAGACGCGAATGAGTTGTTCGCCGGAGGGCATGGCTGTCGCGTCAATCGCTGACTCGCGGCGATGTTCAGCGCTGGCTTCCTGAAGCCGCTCCTGCCAGTCCTCGACGACATCGATAAACTGCTTGATCATCCCCTGAAAACCGGGTTGGTCCAGCCCGGATAGTGCGTGTTCGTACACCAGCACAGCCGCCTGGGCGGATTTTTCCAGCGCCAGGGTCGCGCCCCCGGTTTGCTGCCAGAACAGGTTGCCTTGCAGCATATCGGCGTAGAAGTCTTCCCGGCAGTGATCGGGGACTGTGCCGACCGTGGCGAACAGCATCAGCATCCCGGTCATCTCATTGACCTGCACGTGCAGCATGATCTTGTCATCGAACAGTAGCGTGCCCAGTCCATTCGGATCGAGGGCCAGTTCCTCCAGACCGATACTGCGCACAAAGTCGTTCAACAAATTTTGCAGGTTTTCCCGGTGGCTCATGGCAAAGTTTCTCGCGATGGGATTGATAGATTTCCTAGCCTAGCAAAATGAGCGGGGATTGCCAGATAAGCCAGGTGGCCAGTCCATAAAATAGCCCAAAACCCGCGAGCGCCCCGTTGGTCAACCGCCGCGCCTCCCGGTGAATCGTTTCGCGCAGACTGGGAATGTTGCGGAACGGGGTCAGAAGGCCGGCGCTCAATCCGGCGGCAGTCGCGGCGAACAGCGGGATATAGAGCGCATAGCCGACATAATCATAGCCCGGTTTTAACAGGCAGAATGGGCAATGATGATTCGGATTTTCATACACATAGGGCGACAGGAAGGCGATGATGCCGACGATGGCGACGCCAAAGCTCAGTACACTCCCCGCCGCGAATACCGGACCTATCGTCGGCCAGCGTTGGAACGCTAATCCCGTGATCAGCAAACTCACTGCCGCGCCGTAAACGCCAGTTCCGCGGCGACACCCTGACCTTCGGCACTGAACAGCGAGCCGCAGCAGGAGGTAATGACTTCTGGTTCCAATCCCAGAAAGAAACCGGTTTGGGTCACGCCTTCCAGCACGGTCAGCGGGGCAATCGCCAGCAGCAGTCCGTATTTCACCCGCACCAGAGGGTAGTCGTAGCCCTGATGATCGACCCGGTTCAGCCACAGCCACAGGGTCGCCAGGAAAAATACGGCGACTTTTAGCAACAGCGTCGGAAAGCCGAACGCGTTGATATTGAGAACGCCGGTCGCGCACATCGCGCCAACAAATTGGCTGGACAAGTTTTCCGCGGTGTGGACGAAGAGCAGCAGGGATAGCAATTCTGCGCCTAGGGCGAAACCAAGCAGGGTGGAAATCAGATAGGTTTGCCGCTCCAGCCGGATCTGCAATTCACTGCCGCTGTGAATATCCCAGTAGCGCAGAATCCGCCAGGCAAAGCCGCTCGCCAGTACTACCGCGCCGACGACGCTGAGCGCGATGAGTTGCAGGGCAACGATGGCCGGGGTAATCAGCATGAGGAGTCAGAGTCAGTGACGACGCGCCCATCCTGCAACTCGATGACCCGGTTGACCGGGATCGCCTCGAACACCAGGGGATCGTGACTGCTGATGAACACCGCCTGGTCCTGCGCCGCCAGTTCGGCCAGCAGCGCCAGGACTTCGCGGGATCGGGCGCTGTCCAGATGCGCGGTCGGCTCATCGGCAATAACCATGGTCGGGTTATTAATCAGCGCACGAGCCAGCGCGGTGCGTTGCGCCTCGCCGCCGGATAGCCATTCGACCTGACTGGCGGCTTTTTCAGCCAGCCCAAAGCGTTCCAGCAAGGCCTTCGCCGCGCTGACCAGTTCTTCATGCGGTCGGCCCAATGGGTAGGCGGGCAACATCACGTTATCCAGTGCAGTCAATCCACGCACCAGGTTGAACTGTTGGAATACAAAGCCGAAGGTGTGTCGTCGCACCTCGGTCAAAAACCGCTCTGGCAGGTTCGATATCAGACGGCCATCGAGCGTGATTCGCCCGCGGGTGGGACGCGCCAGTGCGCCGATCAGCGTCAGCAGCGTGGTCTTGCCGGAGCCGCTCGGTCCTTTGAAGACGGTCACGCCCCGGCATTCCAGCGTCAGATTGATCTCGCGCAGCGCCGGGCATTCATTCGGTCGGCCCTGATGAAAAATCTTGCTGACGGCGCTCAGTTCAATCACTGCGGCCATGCGTCCTCTTCTTCATCCGGTGGAGGCAAGTCCGCCATCGCGCCCTGCATACATTCCAGCGCTTCCGCCAGCAGCATTTGTGGGCAACCAAAATTTAACCGGACGCCATGCTCGCCGCCCGGTCCGAAAGCGGCGCCGTCATTCAACGCGACCCCGGCGTTTTGCAAAAAGAACTCGTGCGGATTGCCGGGAATGGCGGTGCCCCAGCAGTCCAGCCACGCCAGATAGGTGGCTTCCGGGACCGTGACGCGGACGCCCGGCAGATGCTGGAGGGCAAAATTCACCACATAATCCCGGTTGGCGGTCAGATACCGCAACAAGGACTGTAGCCACTCGTCGCCGTGTTGATAAGCGGCCAGCGCTGCGGTTAGTCCCAGTACGTTGACATCGGGGACGATGCCACGCAGCGCCTGTTTGAAGCGTCGCCGCAGTTGCGGGTTCTGGATAATGGCGAAACTCGCGCCCAGACCGGGGATATTGAAGGTCTTGCTGGGGGCCATCAGGGTAATGCAGCGCCAGGCGATATCCGGGTTCAGCGCCGCCATGGGGGTATGTTGCCGTCCATCCAGCAGTAGATCGCAATGAATCTCGTCGGAACAGATCGTGAGGTCGTGGCGTTCGCAGAGTGTGGCCAGCCGGGTCAGTTCTTCGGGCGTGAACACGCGGCCAATCGGGTTGTGCGGGTTGCAGAGAATGAACAGTCGGGTGCGTCGGGTCATCGCCGCGGCAAAGGCGTCATCATCAAACATGTAGTAAAGCCGTCCGTCGTACAACTCTGCCGACAGTTCCGCCGTGACCAGTCGCCGTTCCTGATGCTCGGGTGCCGACAGGAACGGGGGATAAACCGGCGTTTGCACAAGGACTTCATCGCCGGGTTCACCGACCGCCCGGCAGGCGATGTTCAGGCCACAGACTAGCCCGGGCAGGTAGACAATCTGTTCCGGCGTCACCGTCCAGCGATAGCGGTCAGCCATGCGGGCGCATAGCACCTCAGAGAGTTCATTAGGCGGCGCGCCGTAGCCGAAGACGCCTTGGTCGACGCGTTCGTGGAGCGCGGCCAGCACCGGTTCTGGAGCGGGGAAGTCCATGTCCGCGACCCACAGGGGTAGCGCATCGCCGTAACGATGCCATTTCAGGCTGTCCGTATGGCGGCGGACGGGCAGGCGATCAAAGTCTGGGTGCATAGCGATGGTTTTGTGGTGGGGCATCGGGCGATATCTCAGTGTGGATGTGGAGCAGGACTGATCGGATCACTGGTTTTCCGGGCGACCAGAATCAGCGATTCCCATTGCAGGGAAGGATTGCGGACTCCGATTAACTCGACGACCGTGAAGCCATAGGCTTCCAGCAGGGTCGTCAGACATTTTTTCGACCAGCGCTGAATATAGCCATCATCCCATGGGGTGAAGAAGGGCGGGGTCAACCAGTCGCGCATGGTGAGTAACAGGTTTTTGAGGTAACCACTATACGGGATGGACAGGATAAAGACGCCGCCCGGTTGCAACTTCAATGAGGCGAGTTTGATCAGCATGGAAGGCATGGAGAATGGCTGACCGAGCTCGATGCTGATGACCATGTCGAAAGGCGCGTCTTTAATGGGACTGGAGTCAATCAAACGCCGCCTGGCACTGTGGTTGATCGGCGTTGCGTTGCTGCCATCAGATTCAATGCCCACTGCATGAAAACCGGCCTGGTGCAAATCGTGGCACAGCGGTTGGGCGCCTTGTCCAATGCCGAGGATGCGGATAGCGCCGTAGCGAGCACGAATATGCATCACCACCGAGTGAATCCGGGGATTCACTTCGCAGGTTCGGATGTATCCCGTTGGCCGTAATGACAGGGGTTCAGAAGAGGGTTGAGTAGTCATATAGCGTGCTGAGCTGCCGTGTTTTTGAAAGGTGGAATTAAACTGGGCAATAACACGGCAAAAAATACGCCAACTCGCAGGGCAGGCGACACCCTGTTTCTGTTGAGCACGACTCAAGAAAGACAGGGTGCTGAATGACTGAATATAAAATAATTTATGACGCAGGGAGAGCCGACGGTCGTGAAGCAATCCATGCCGCCGCGTTTCAAATTGAAACAATTTCACCATTTCAATGTTTCAATTTGAAATGTGAGTGGGTGATTACACCAGGTTGTGCATCCGCTGCAAATGGGCGTAGGCCATGCTCGATACTTCCCGGATCACATTGCCGCGTGCATCTTTCCAAGCTCCGTAGTCGCCGGCTGGCCGAGCTTTTTCGATGATGCCGACAAAAGTGTAGGGATAACGGCGGCCATTGCGGCCCTGGGCGATCAGAATGCCCATGTCGCCGCACAGTCGGGCCGTGGTGCCGGTTTTATCGATGACCTGGGTTTGCCGGGCAACCCCCCGGGCGCCGGAGTAGACGCGGTCGCGGTTGGGTAGATGCATCAGGCGCTTCAATTCAGCCGAGTACGGGAGTTGATCGTACCAAAGCGCATGCAGGAAGCGGTGGTAGTCGAGGGCGGAAGCTTTATTGCGATAGGTGCGGCCGCCGCCGGGGATATGCTCGACGATCCGGGTACTTTGGAAGATGCCGGGATGGCGCTGTTTTAGCGTGCGCTCCGCTTCGGCAGGCCCGGAATGGCGGCTGGTGCGGTCTAACAACCCAATGAAATAATTGGTGGCGCTGTTGTCGCTGCGCTGGATCATCGCTTCCATCCGGCTGCGCTGGAATGAGGTATAGGGCAACTGGCCTTCGCGAACCTTGTGGAAGAATGCCAGGGCAATGAAGGGCTTGACCATGCTGGCGCTTTGATAGGGGCGGTTGGCGTTGATTGCCGTCAGATATTGCCGGGTCGTGAAGTCGTACACCAGCCAGGCCGTTTGCTCGTTGGTGGCTAGGCGGCCAGTCTGACGCAGGGCCTTGAGGCGACCCTCGATGTCTGCGGTGAGCGGATTGACGCGGGGGGCGGGGCGCAC
>JAIFNF010000075.1 GCA_020047885.1 Gammaproteobacteria bacterium
GTTGCAGATTGACCCGGGTCGGCGCGATGTAGACCAGTTCGCCGTGATGATCCAGCGCCAGGGCATCGCGCAGCTTGTTTTTGAATTCGTCAAACCGCTTGGCGTCGGGACAACTGACCCAGCGGGCGGTAGTGACGTTGACGTTTTCGAAGCCGCACTCGACGCCGTATTCACTGCGTAGCCGGAAAGCGGCGACATCGAATTGCAAAATCCCCACCGCGCCCAGAATGAGATCGTTGCTGTTGAGCGGGCGAAAGAGTTGCGTCGCCCCTTCTTCGCAAAGCTGCTCCAGACCTTTTTGCAGCGCTTTCATCTTCAGTGGGTCGCGTAATCGGGCGCGGCGGAACAGTTCCGGGGCGAAATCGGGGATGCCGGTAAATTGCAGCTCCTCGCCTTGGGTGAAGGTGTCGCCGATGCGGATGGTGCCGTGGTTGTGCAGGCCGATGATGTCGCCCGGATAGCCCGCTTCGACATGCTCGCGTTCAGCCGCCATGAAGGTCAGAGCATCGGCGATTTTCACCTCGCGACCCAGGCGGACATGGCGGACTTTGATGCCGGGCTGATAGCTACCGGAGCAGATGCGCAGGAAGGCGATGCGGTCGCGGTGCTGCGGGTCCATGTTCGCTTGAATTTTGAACACGAAGCCGGTAAATGCTTCTTCCTCAGGTTCCACATCA
Source organism: Gammaproteobacteria bacterium (assembly GCA_020047885.1). The sequence goes on from JAIFNF010000075.1 coordinate 678, forward strand.
CGGCTGGCAGCGCTGCACGGACGCGGTGACGGCGCGTGTTCGATGAAACCGTCCAGCATTTCCTGCACACCGAAGTTGCTCAGCGCGGAACCAAAGAACACTGGGGTCAACTTGCCGGCGCGGTAGTCGGCGAAATCGAAGGCATGGCTGGCACCGCGCACCAGTTCCATTTCCTCGCGCAGCGCCTGTACCCGCTCCGAACCGAGCGCTGCATCCACTTCCGGCGTGTCGAGACCGTGCAGAATGCGGCCAGTGTTGATGCGGCCATCGCGGGCGGGGTCGTAAAGATGGATGAAATCCTGACCGAGATGGTAGACGCCTTTCAATTCCCGCCCCATGCCAATCGGCCAAGTGATCGGCGCACAGCGGATTTTCAGCACGTCTTCGACTTCATCCAACAGTTCGATGGGTTCCCGTCCGTCTCGATCCAGCTTGTTAATGAAGGTGAAAATCGGCGTGTCGCGCAACCGGCAGACTTCCATCAACTTGATGGTGCGTTCCTCGACGCCCCGGGCGCAGTCGATGACCATCAGCGCGGAATCAACAGCGGTCAGGGTGCGGTAGGTGTCCTCGGAGAAATCTTCGTGACCGGGGGTATCGAGCAGGTTAATGAGGCGGTCGCGGTAGGGGAATTGCATCACCGAGGAGGTCACGGAGATGCCCCGTTGCTGCTCCAGCGCCATCCAGTCGCTGGTGGCATGGCGGGCGGCTTTGCGACCCTTGACCGCGCCGGCTAACTGGATCGCACCGCCAAACAGCAGCAATTTCTCAGTGAGCGTGGTTTTGCCCGCGTCGGGATGGGAGATGATGGCGAAGGTGCGTCGCCGGTTCAATTCGTCGAGGAAGGTCGTGGTCATGGATTGGCTGAGGGCTGCGTGTTGATCGTCGGTTTTATCAGGTCTTGCACGAAAGACCCGGTCCTTATGATCTTCAACTCAATAATCCAGTATCAATCCCTGAGAATCATACCGGATTAAATTTTTAAAGATCATTAGGGCGGGGATGTAGAGCGCGGCACATGAAGTTCATCTTCTTGTTCTTTAGGTCATTCCTTTGACTCATCCAGCGCACTGGGGGGATAGGATTCCGGGTATTTCAAGTCAACGCATCCTGATGATGTCAGACGCCCGGTTGGTAGGGCGGGCTACCCATCATGGGATGCGCGTAATAATCGGGTATCGCCAGAGCCAGCGAACGACCGAGGTACTGGTTCAGTCTGATTATCCGCCAACCGTTTGATTTTAAATTATATAAAACGAGTAAGTCGCATTTGAATTCTCAATATTCGCCCCCATGAAAGACCCTCTTTCAAGAGATCTAAAGCTACGGCAGGTGCTTGCTGATTCAATATGTTAGAAAAAATAAATGGCGAAATTTTAAGGATTCTACGAGTGTATAGGGGCGCTATATGCCCGCGGGGTAACCGTTCACCCCCCCCACCCCAACCCTCCCCCGCGAGGGGGGAGGGAGTCTTGCGAATCAGCGAGTTGGCGCTCCCCCTCTCCATTCCCCGCGGTTAGCTTTCAGCTAGCGCGGGAAGTCAAGCCCGAATTCATTCCAGCACCCAGGCCCGCGCCGCTTCCAACTCCGTTGCCGCAAAGAACAGTGTTTGGGCTTGCCGATAGTCCGCGAACAAAAAGATCGACATTTCGTCGCGCCAGCGAGCATCACCCACCACCGCGATTTTTTCGATGTGCTGATCGTGTTCAAAGAAAAAGCTCACGTCGCTCCACGCTTCACCGGGTTCCCAACCGGTGAATTCTTCCAACTGAATGAGCGCCCGCAGGGGACCGGCGGCGAACACTTGAGCGGTTTCCATTTGATTTTGAAACGCCTGAAATTCGCTCCAGGTCAACAGACCCGTCAGTTTGATCAGATAAACGCGGTCGCTAATGGAATGTACAGTAATAGCCATGTGGTGAATTTCCCAATGTGCGCGGGTACGGGATTGAACCAGAAAATACATTTTTCAAGCAGCCTGCTTCCGTCTGAATTGCGTCAACAGCTACGTCGTGCGTGGGTGTTTGGTCATAACGAAGATTACCACCGCGTTTGAAAACTTGTCGGGCCCGCTGGGTTTCCCAGTTAGACACTGCTATCGCCTTCACCAACGCCTCGGCGGTCTGGATCGCGGCAGTATCGCCGAAACCGAGGACATCGGGATGAATGTGGGGCATAGCAGCGATGTCAAAACGTCCCGGATGCCCGCGATGATCGACGAATCGACCACCACACCCGATAACCCAGCAATACCGCCAGTACCCCGGCATAGATCAGTGGTTCGCGCAGATCGGCCTTGACCAGCCACAGATAGTGCAGCACGCCGAGGAGCGCAATCGGATAAATCAGCCGATGCAGACGCTGCCAGTTCCGGCCCAGACGCTTGATCATCCGGTTGGTCGAGGTCGCCACCAGTGGAATCAGCAGCACAAAAGCCGCAAATCCTACGGTGATATAAGGCCGTTTGACGACATCGGCGATGATAGCGGACAGATCAAAAAACTGGTCGAAAATCAAATAGACGCCAAAGTGCAGACTCACGTAGAAGAAGGCAAACAGCCCCAGCATTCGCCGAAAGCGTTGCAACCCGTTCCAGCCGGTCAAGCGCCGCAACGGCGTCACTGCCAGAGTCAGCAGTAAAAAGCGCAAACTCCAGTCGCCGGTGCGATGACTCAGCGTTTCCACCGGGTTGGTCCCCAACTGATCGCTCCAGACCAGCCAGCACAACCAAAGCAGTGGTAGTAGGCAGGCGCTGAATACCAGCGGTTTCCCAACAGGTTGCAGTAAGCGGGCAGGTAGCAGCGTCATGAGTGAGCGATTCAGGGCTGTCGGTGGAACGCAACTCACTCCGGTTGAGTGAGGCAGAAGCAGGGAGTTTACCACTCGGAGCCGTCCCATGCTGATTCAACAGCTCTTGGAAATCGTAGCCGTAGCATCGGGAAGACGGGGCGGAAAGGCGCGTTGATTGTGGCGATGGTAACGATTGCTGGGAAAAAATCAGGCGGGATAGCACAAAGTTTGGTTTTCAAGACGTATACTTTGTTGGAAATGCTGCGTCGTTTGGAACGTGGGGCGCTCGGTAGCCGGTGAGGTATTTCGGCGGGGTAGGGTAATGAACATCGGGCTAGAACGAAAAAATGTGATGAGCTGTCATTTTTGCCTTTTTGAATGGATATCCGCCACCCCGTTAGGCTTGAAAATTAGGGCAACTGATGAATTTTGAATGGAATCCCCAAAAAGCTGAAATTAACAGCAAAAAACACAGTGTTTTCTTTGAGGAGGCATCCTCTGTTTTTGGGATACGCTGTCTGTCACATATCCCGATCCTGAACACTCGACGAATGAAGAGCGTTTTGTAATGATTGGGCTTTCCAGTAAACAGCGGGTATTGGTGATTTCTCACATGTATCGAGGCGAAACCATAAGAATCGTCAGTGCCAGACCTGCAACAAAACGGGAGCGGCGATTTTATGAGCATGGAAATTGATGATGAATTGAATGACGAACTTCGGGATGAATATGATTTTGCCAGTATGAAAGGCGGTGTTCGCGGTAAGTATGCCAAGCAATATCATGAAGGCGTAAAACTTATTATGCTTGAGCCTGATGTGACAAAAATCTTTCCTGATGCAAAATCAGTCAATGAGGCATTAAGGTCTCTGGCAACTATTATTCAGCAACACCAGAAAGCCGCATAACTTGGCGCTCAAGGCAGACCCCCCGCCGTCGGGCGGCAGGCCTGAAGATGCGCCAGATCAAAGCGCCCGGCTAGTGGCCGCTGACTTAACTCGTAACTTCGCCAGGTCACGAAGGACGCCTCAGGCTGTTCCAGTTCTTTGCTGAGAATGCCCGTTTTTGGATCAAGATAGTGACTTTGCCGGAAATGCTGCGCTGTTTGGAACGCGGGACGTTCGGTACGGCTGCGCCCTCTCAAGATCGCTGCGCACATGACTTGTGACGAACAAGTAACGGAGGATTTCGTGGGACTTCGGTTTCTACACTGCGGAGCGCATACCCCGGCGAAGCCTGACTTTGACGCGCATCTTGCGCATGGCAAGGATGGCATCCGACTGGCGGTGTGCTTCTTCCTCAAGGCTGGGCTTCAAATCCTGCGACATCACACGGCGGCACTCGCCCATCCCGAGAGCTTCGTTGTCGTAAGCGTGGATTTTCCGACCGACCTCGATGCACTCAATGATCTCTACCACCTCATTCCTGGTCGCGTTTTCATTCATCTTGGCTGGGTGACGCCCAAAGAGAAGAAATCCAGTGGTTCGGCACTGATGCACTCGAAGGTATGCCTCACGTGCGACGCCAATATGAAGCATCTCTGGGTTGGGAGCCATAATCTCACCGCAAGCGCAATGGGCGGCGCAAATATCGAAGCAGCGTTACTCTACGATGCGCCGACCGAGGATGCTGTCATTACTGACGCGGAGCAGCACCTCCGCGAGTGCCGGGATACCGCTGAACCCTTTGATCCAAAAAGGCTCAAGGAGTACAAGCAGATTCAAGCTCGCAAGGCCGGCATTATTGGCTTCCAAGATACTGTCCTCGTGCTCCACGCGGAGGAACAGGTGCCGCTCACACAACTGCCTGCCGTAATCCACGTTCGACTTTCGACTGTGGAGTTCGACTCGCTGACGAAGACGGACACCACGGTTCACCTGTTTCTGCATCAGCCAGGAACACTCGGCTCCTCGCCCGTCATCATGCCGACGGTTCGACGCTTCGTCGGGCACATTATCGAAGACAACCGCACCGAGGACCACCCCAGAGGTGGCTCCGCGAGTATCATGAGAAAGGCGACACACTGGCTTGAGCTCGGCAACATCCCGGTCTTGATTGCGCCGAATAGTTCCTCGACAAAGCCCTTGACACAGGCGGCTATTCTGCTTGGGGAGGAGGCGCGTGCGGACGAATTCCTGTACTCCATCAAGGCGAAGCGGGGTCGAGCTGAAGCCTCGTCCACGCCGGAACGGCTTCGAGTCGAGGCCGTTCCCGAGGAACTCCTTACGTTCTTTACCCCTCGTTCCATCGAAGGCACTGACCTGCTCTTTGCTCCGCGTGAGCACATCCGGGAAACGGGTCGAATAAACGTGTATGCGGGAACGCCCATTCCTGAGCGGTTCATGCAGAATATCGATCGAACCAGCAGGAATCGGCACGCACCTATGGTAGTCGCCCACGACCCGCAACCCCGCAGACGTGTCGAATTGAACGTCACCAGAGAAAGTGCCGCGCACATTTTAAGCCCCTATTTCTTCAAGAGTTCGTTTCACGTCCAGACTGACGATGAGGAAATTGAATAGATCTCCACGCCCCACCACTCGATGACTTTGCGCTGCGCCTGGAAGTCGCCTTGCACCGCAACGCCCAGCGCGAGGGTTAGCAGCGTATCCCGGAGAAAGGCGTGTTGGCGACTTACCGGCGATTGCAACGACCCGCACGATCAGAAGGGTTCGACGCGCTTTATATAGTCCGATCGGTCGGCGATCAGCAATTTACGGTAGAGGAATGGCGCGATGCCGTTTGATGTCCTGGATCAGCGAATGCGGGTATTGGAGACCGCGCATATTCAGGGGCGTCGGTAACATGCAACTCACTCCGGCTGAGTGAGTCAGAAGCAGGGAGTTTACCACCCGGAGTTGTCCCATGCTGATTCAACGACCTGCCGACCTTCAACCCTCGGAAATCACCCCACCGGAACTGTACGCCCGTCGTCGGGAATTTCTGAAAACCGCGGCGATACTGGGAGCCGCCGCTCTATTACCCTCCAACCCGGCTCCGGCAGCCACCGACGCTGACCTCAAACTGACGCCCTATAAGGATGTCACATCCTATAACAACTTCTACGAATTCGGTTCCGGCAAAACCGATCCGGCGGAATATGCCGGCAGTCTGAAAATCCAACCTTGGACAGTCACCGTCGAGGGTCATTGCGAGAAACCCGGTCAGTATGCCCTCGAAGACTTTCTGGCCCCGCATACCCCGGAAGAGCGCATCTACCGGTTGCGCTGCGTCGAAGCCTGGTCGATGGTCATCCCGTGGTTGGGTATCCCGCTGGCGGAGATTCTGCCACGGTTCCAGCCGACCGCCAGCGCCAAGTATGTCGAATTCACCACGCTGTTGGATCCCGAACAGATGCCCGGTCAGAAAACCCGCCTGTTGCCCTGGCCCTATGTTGAAGGGTTGCGGATGGATGAAGCGCTGCACCCGTTGACGCTGCTGGCGACCGGATTATACGGCAAGGCATTACCCCATCAGAACGGTGCGCCTCTGCGGTTGGTGGTGCCGTGGAAATACGGGTTCAAGAGCATCAAGTCCATCGTGAAAATCCGTTTTACCGACCAGCAGCCCGCCGCGACCTGGAACCGCGAAGCGCCGCAGGAATACGGGTTCTACGCCAACGTCAATCCCGAGGTCGATCACCCGCGCTGGAGTCAGAAGAAAGAGCGGCGCATCGGTGAGTTTTTCCGCCGCGACACCTTGCCATTCAACGGCTACGCTGAACAGGTTGCTGGACTGTATGCCGGGATGGATTTACGGAAGGATTTCTAAGGCAACTCGCAATCAAATGCAGCCTCGGCAACGCCCCAGTCGCGATTATCCCATCTGATCGAGCATCCCGGAGTAACTATCACACCACTCACGCGGTGGGCGCTCACGGCATTTCAAATCATCCACGGTATTTAGGCAACTCGCAAAAAATAGTCCCATACCTTTCCAAACCTGGCCACGGAAAAACACGGAAGATTCTTTTTTCCGTGTCTTCCGGGTCTTCCGTGTCTTCCGTGTCTTCCGTGTCTTCCGTGGTCTTCCGTGTCTTCCGTGTCTTTCCGTGTCTTTCCGTGGCGCGATCCTCATCCGCGGTCAAAGCCATGATCCCAGCAGATCACTGGAGGATTTTTATTGCGAGTTGCCTTATGACCCAGTGCGACAAGGTTTGTCGTTACTGGGGGTTAGAATATGCCACGATTCGATCAGGTTCAGCGGTTCTCGGAGTAGCGAAATGCGTGGCGTGAGTTGGGGCATCTGGGTGTTAGGCATCGGGTTGCTGTGGGTGTCGCCAGTGATGGCGGAGACTCCTGAACAGCAGGCGATTATCAACCGGGCGCTGGTGCAAACCGGTCGGC
>JAIFNF010000234.1 GCA_020047885.1 Gammaproteobacteria bacterium
ATGATCTGAGTAAATTCTACGAAGTGGAAGGTGCGTCTTTAATTAAAAGGGTTGCGGATGAACAACCGGCAATGCTGCTCCAGGTCGTTGCTAGGCTAATGCCGAAAGACTTAAATCTAAATGTCAGTGGAACTATTGAAACTGAATTGACTGTAGATCAGCGAGTCAGGATCGCCGAAGCCTGGATGCTGGGCAGACAGTCGGATCGGGTTGATGCGCTTGAAGGGGAAGCCGTCAGAGTTGCGGCACTACCGGAAACCCTGCCTGATGGGGATGAGCCTGACGACGACGATGGTCTGATCGTTCCTGAACGCCAGCAGGAACCAGTCAGGCCGAAACAGGATGATGATCTGTTTGAACGTGAACAGGCCAGACAGTATCAACCACGTCCACAACGAAAAGCTAAAATCATTTCAACAGGAACCAAACGTAATGATTGACCAAGATGATTTTAAGACGATAGCGAGTTAGAACGGACAACCAGAGCAGGGACGCTCCATTAAACACAATTCGCCAGTCCCTATCCGGGGCATGGTGCAATTTAAATAACTTTTCCCGATTCTCGTGTGTGCTGATTTGTCAACAATAGCTGGCGTTATCTTGTAGAATTTTTTATCGCAAACAGCCCTACGGGAGTTCAAGATTTTAAAGCACTCGTCTGGGAACATATCGTATGTATAGAGCGAGTCATTACATAGTTTGATAGTAGCCTCTCTTAAAAGAACAAAATAAGCAGCCCGTGGAATTGGAGTGCTCTCAATAGAGCGAAAGCTATATGGGGGTTTAGTATCCTGGGCATGAAGCGGCAGGACAAAGATTAGGCTGCTGATTAAAGCAAGGGCGGTTTTGTTCATTGGATTATACCCGCTGTGATTTGTAGAACCCCGGCTTTCACCGGGGCTGCTCCAGCGTAAAAGGCGCATTTCCCCGTCTGTTTGGGGCTGCTATTCACCGATCCTTCGGCTTATCTGTAGACAGTCCTACGCAAGGAGCAAGGCAGTTTACGATGCTGGTTTCATCCTGGCACGTTCGGCGATCATCTCCAGATTGTCTTTTAACAGCATCGCCATCAAAAACCGGCCATGACTTCCACCAGAACCGTTATTATCATGGGCTGCGATCATGGATTCGACTATTGCAGCGAGATCGGCGATAGCGTCGGGGATCGATTTGTGGCGCATCGATTCAAGAATTAGGGAATGTTTGGGGTTAGAATTGGTGTTGCTCATGGTTCATGCTCCAACGGTTATGAACTGTGGGAAGTTGCCGGATCGATCTGGTATATCAATCCGGCAGCGCCTATTCTACTGCCTCAGAAAATAATTGAAAGTCCACCATTAAAAATCAGGCTACGCTGATATGGTGTTTTAAGGCGGCTTCCCTGTAAAGCCTTTCCGGCAAATCCCCAGTAACAAACACATCCCCACTAGCGCGGGTTAATGCCACATACAGCAGTTTTAATAGCACATCCTTTCTTGTGCTGCGACCTATATCCGTTAGGTCTACGAAAACACTGTTGAATGTGGAACCCTGACTTCGATGCACTGTTGAAGAATGAACCGGGCGCAAGTCGGCAAAGATCGAGTCTTTGAACTCAAAGAATTGAACCCACGCCTCCCGCCGCTTCTTATCCTCCTCCTGTGGATATTTATGGCTCAGAGTTTTTTCGCTACGGAATATATTGAGTTCGTCTTGGAGGCGTTTGGCGTACTTAACCCGGCGCGATAGTTCCTGCCGGTAGGCGTCTCGCCCATCGGGGCGAACCACGAAAACATCCAGCAGTTTCCCCTTGCGTACAGCTATCGTGGCCTTGATGCAGGGAATGTCGTGATGGAAAGTAGGAACCGCGTTAATCACCGTCAGGGTATCCCCAATGCTGATCCCGCCCTCCAAGATCGGACTGCAAGCGGTGACTATTTCACCGGGTAATAGCGAATGCTCGTCAGCTTCTGGCCCTAGCAGGGAACGGCGAACGATCCGGCTGTAGGATTCGCTTCTCCCATTAGTCCAGCACAGCACCCGACAATGATCGGGATTCTTCTGATAGTCCGGGCTTCGCATTCTAGCCAGCAGCTCCGTTTCAAAATCCGCCGCGTCCAAATGAATCAGGCTACCGCTATTGCCGTGGTGGGTCTGGAATGTTGGAACCGGTGCGCCGGTCATTGCGTCGCGGATTTTCTGCGTCATTCCTAAAATGGGATGATCGGCCTGTTGCCTGACGATCTGAGTTAATCGGGCAGTTACCCCGGTTCCACAGAAAGAAGGGGACTCCGCTTCAAAGATCGGCGGTAGTTGCGCCGGGTCGCCAACAAACAGGATTTGAGCATTCGCGTCCTGAGCGCCTTTGAGGATGAAACGTAGTAGTTGGCTATCCACCATCGAGCATTCATCGATCACGATCAGCGCCCCGTCTGGAACGTCTGGGGTTTTGACGCTCCGCAAAACACAGCGCCCCCGATCTGTGTCCACCTCCGGGCGCAACCCCAACACCTTATGAATCGTTGTTGCTTTCGATTTCCCGCCAAGCTCATCGGCCATTGCCCGCAACACAGCGGCGGCTTTGTTGGTTGGTGCGGTCAAGAGAACCGGACGCTGCTCTGCAAAGTTTTTCAGCAGACGAACGACCGAGAACGATTTGCCGGTTCCCGCGTAACCCAGTAGCCGACATACCCGATCCCCTCGACGGATTGCAGCAGTTAGCTCCGCTACAGCGCGGGCCTGATCGAGCGTTAGCTGTGGAGTGGAAGGAATCGGCGCGGGCGTCGGAACCGGAACCGGAACAGCGCGGGCCTTGCGGGAAGGTTTGGCTTTGGCCTTGGCGCTCATGCTTGGCTCCCTTTCACTGGGGAGACCAGATCGCCGGACATTGATGCTAATCCGTGTGACACCAGCGATTGCGCCGCCACCATCGTTTTTTCCACTCCCCACCCCATTTTTCGGGCGAGTTGGGTAGCGCGTTCGCTCCCTCGATAGAACTGCAAAACTTCCCAAAGCGCTGCCGGATCGGGTTCAAGTCCACCGCAAATAGGGTTTTGCGGGAGACCTGCGGGAGACCTGCGGGAGACCTGCGGGAGACCTTGCAGGGGTCTAACTCATTGATTCCGGTGAAAATGGGGTTTGCGGGAGACCTTTCGCCCAAACTTTCAAATTTTGCGAAATTTGGCGATGCAGATGCAGGATCAAACCCAACATCATCCCAGTTAGACCCTTTCTCATTATTTTCAAATCTATTTAAGTCTCCGAAGTCTCCTTTATCACCGGAATCAATAGGATAGGTCTCCCGTAGGTCTCCCGCATGTCTCCGTAGGTCTCCCGTCGTCTCCCCTGTGGGACACTTAACGGCAATGCCCTGAATAACTATCGAGTGCTTACGGTCTTCGCCCTTGGCAACGTAGGCCTTGCCAAGCATGTTCTTGGCGCAATCAACCACAGTTCGGGTAAATCCCTGTAGGGAGATCGGCTGCTTTCCTGTGTGGTCGCACCATTGGCAGTAGTTGGGATAAAGCCGGGTGTCCGTGTCCTCGTAGACCGTGCGGGTCTCCCGCGTAACCCCGTCGCTGGTTGATACCGACACTTTGGCCTTGTTGCCGACCTGGGCGGATAGAGTCGGATCAAATGCGATGTTGGATCGCAACCAACTCACTATCGGATTGGTAGCTTCAAGAGCTTCCATGCGGACGCCCTGCAAACTGGCTACCCGGCTGGACGTGCTACGTAGATAGGCGGTCACTTCCTTGTCCGGCATATCGAGCGCCCACCTCACAACATTGGGTAAAAACGGCTCAAACTCCGCATCCAGATCGCGGCGCTGTTCAGCCGGAACCACATGATCAAAATGCAGCGTGATTCGACGGCGTTGAATGCCGCTTGAGTAGTCAGTTGACGTGGTGTGCTGATTGGCTGAAATCATCACCATCCCGCCGTAAACAAATGGGTCTCCAGCCTGTTTGTTTTTTTCCTCAAACCGGATCGCGTCTTGCCCAGTGATTGACTTCAACACCGACACGTCGCCATGCCATTTTTCAGCATCGGTAATTACTGTTAATTTTTTCCCAAAGACGCGGGCTGTCTCAAAGCGGTTTTCCTCAAGCTGTTTGAGCATTGTGGAATGAACCGCATCCTTCCCCAATAGCGCCAAGCACAGCCGGGTGAACGTCCCTTTCCCACTCCCACCATCACCGATAATCTCAAGGAACCGTTGCAGATCAGGGCGGCTTTGGATCATGGCGTTAATCCATGCCCGAAGGAGTTGAACCTGATCGTGGTGCCCCCCTACCGCTTCCAGTAGCCAGTCAATCACTATCTGTGGATCGGGAGCTTTGGGCAGCCAGTCAAAGGGGAGTTGCGAGATAAAGAAGTAGTCTGGAGAGTGGGGATATAGAACCCGGTCTTGTAGATTCAAGACGCCATTGCGGAAACAGATCACACCTTGCGGTGCTACGGGTTGCCGGATCGACTCGTACATCAGGCATTTGGCAACGCCAGCAGTATAAGAGGCGTAAAACCCAACTCCTTCACTTCTTTTTTCAATCGCCCGATAAACCGCTTGCTGAATCAGCAATTCAGGATGCAGTGCAAAAATTCCATTCTGCTGATAGCGATACCAATACTCAGTAATTGGGTCAAAGAACAGCAGCGACTTAAACTCACAGCTATAAAGAATTTTCGCCGCTTGGTTATGGGAGATAAAAAAAGGATTACCTTTTTTATCGTAGGCAATTAGGGATTCAGACGAAGATGCGACCGGGGACTGGTTAACGGATTGTTGGTTAGCAGCTTTCTTTTTCCCACTATAGCCTTCCCGGCAATCGGCAATCGCCTTGTCGATGCTGATTTGGCCGTAGGTGCGTTGACCATCGGGATCGTGAACCACGTCCCATTTCGGGCGCATCAATCCCGATTGCCGAAATAGCCGATCCATGCGGCCAGCATCTTTGTTCGTCCAGAACGCCAGTATATTAAGGAGCGCCATATCAGCGGACGAATGATCGCCGCCATGTCGGGAAGTGTCCCCAGACCAGAGCGCATCGAAGGATGATCCATTCTTGGCGTTGCGGGCCTTGTCCAACAGCGCGGCATCATCAAAGTCAAGGGATGATTCCACAGGGGATTGAGGAGGCGCGTTGCTATTACCCTTGCCCTGCTTCTCTCCCTCTGTGGAATCCGTCTTTGCCATGAATCGGCTGTGCAGCCAATCGAGTGCATCCTGTTGCTCCGTGACCGCATTGGCGCTCCCTGCCCACTGGTTGCCGGTGACCGTCAGGTAACGGTTTGACGGATAGCTGTAGACTTCCAACCATTTGACCTTGCCTGTACATTTTCCTGAGCGTTGCGGCTTACCCTTGCACCAAATCCTGATCCCGGTTCCCGACGGGGAGATTTCCGT
>JAIFNF010000072.1 GCA_020047885.1 Gammaproteobacteria bacterium
GTGGAGTTCCCCTATTGACGATGACTTTAAAAGGGAATACAGCGGATGACCCTTATTATGTTCCCGCCTGGGAACAAATGGCGGCAACGCTGGGGAAGCGTGATTTCATTTTTGTCGGTGATTGTAAGATGAGTTCGTTAGAAACCCGAGGAAAAATTGCGCAAGCGGGTGGGATTTATTGATGTCCGTTACCGATGACGGGTCATGTACCTGATCAGCTTGATGAGTGGATTCATCAGTTACCGGTAGCGTTGAAAGACATCTATTTAGCCGGTCAAGAAGAAGGCGAATTACGGAAGATCGGTCAAGGCTTTGAAGTCAAAAAAGTGATGACCCGCCAAGAGGAACTCGGCGAATTTGCGTGGCAGGAACGGTGGTTAGTCATTCATAGTGACCGTCATGCAAAAAAGCAAAAAACGGGGTTTTTAAAGCGTTTAGAGCAGGCGGAAAAAGCCGTGAAATCCTCACTGCCCAAGGCGACGGAAAGTGTGACTCAATGGGAGACGCGATTAAATAAGATTCTTGAAGAACAAGGAGTTAGTGAATTTCTGACGATCCAGACGCAGGAAACCACGCGCACCAAGAAACACTATTTACGGCCAGGACGACCGACGGCCCATACGCCGTACCGCTGGGAAACCGAATCCGAACTCTCCTGCTGCATTGACCGACAAGCTGCGGTGATCGAAGCGCATCAACAACGGATGGGATGGCGGATTTATGTCACTAATGCCGACTCGAGTCAGATGACGCTTCAGCAAAGCGTCAAGTATTATCGGGATGAATATACGGTGGAACGCGGTTTTCATCGTTTTAAAGGAGGAGTGTTACCGGTACTCCCGTTATTTGTTCGGATTGATGAACGAATTAAGGGTCTATTATTCCTCCTGTTTATGTGCCTACAAGTTCTGACGCTTATTGATTTCGTGGCTCGTCGGGAACTGGAAAAAAGCGGTGAAAAACTAGCCGGACTGGTTCCAGGAAATCCCAAAATGGCGACGGCGCGACCCACGGCAGAACGGTTGCTTGAGGCTTTTAAACTTGGATTTCGCTCAAATTTTTTGGCTAAAAATGAATATAATTTCCCACTTTTGGCCAAAAAACAGTCTATTTTTGGGATAGCGACTGAAGTTTCCAAAAATTCCCCATCCGGACGACAGTCTAAATCGACTTAAAAATAATATTTTTGTAATTTTTTGATACATTTTCGCGGTTATTCAAGGTGAAAATATTAAAAGCCGGGAAAAATTTAAGCGAAATTGGAGTTTAAAGGACTCCATCTTTTCGTTGAAAAACGTGGCGATGTGACTGTGGGGTACTTGGTTGAAAAATTAAGTCCTTTACAAGAAAAAATTCTCACTCTCCTGGGTATCCCTAAAGATATTTATGATTTGTCGTTTATCACCGCTCGGGTGAAAGACGGTCATGACCAAGCCGAAGACCCTATCGGCCTTGCCGTGGCAACCTGAAATAAACCCAAAATGGCTCAGAAAAATGCACGAAAGCCAAGGTCTGATTCTTTGATTTGAAACAGAGTCTCCATCTAAGCTAACATTCCAAACAATATTTTGACTATTTCTGGCAATAACTTCGACAAGCATACAAGTTGCATCAGGAAAACTTAAAATAGTGTTTTGCATTCTCATGTTAATTTTTTTGAGAAGATGATGAATTCATGGTGTTATGCTTATTTTTCATTTCCACATAATAATTTTTATCTAAATTAACGACATCATATCCATTTACAGGAACACTCCAACCATTACCAAAGTAGCTAAAAATATTCTGATGAAAATACCCTATATGATTGGTATTTGATTTGTCCATTTGCCTAATAATTTCACTTTCAATCACATCCTGAATATCTCTGCCATATACCTTTGAGTCAAAAGTCAGTTTTATTGGATCAATAAGATTTCTGTTGAACATAGCTAAATCAACTTGAAATCTGTATTTTTCCACTGTTTTTTTAGTGTAATCGTACAAGTCTTCATTACTAATGAAGCTAAGACCATAATTTCTCAAAATTTACTCCTTTCTGATTTTATACATAATCAAGTAGTAGCCCCCTAAACAGGGGCTTTTCTCACACCAGACAGGTATGTAATCATATTTCACCCCAAGGTTGTCAGTGAATTCTGAAAAATACATCCCCTATTTCATGACGCTTACACCCCTCCTGCGTCATCACTTTCTCACTCACACCCATCCTCCTGAACCAGATCAGTTTCGAACCTTGCAGCCTTTGTGTTGAGTCTGGATTTGTCGCTTTATCCCACTCCATAGCACGCAACACCTGGTTCACTGAGACGATGGGAATGATCTAACCTTTGCCACCCGGCACTGCTGGGGGCAAGGCCGGTTCATTGCGACTGTGTATTAACGTCATGCCCTTCAGCATATTCAGTGCTTCATATAACTGATAATCGCTTTGCGCCAGATCACTATCCGCAGCCGTTAAAAGTTTGGGCGTCGACGTAGCATCAGCCGGTACCGGACTGTTGCCATTACCGCCATCATTGCGCAAATGACCGGTCAGATCCGACTCTTTGACCAGACCATCGCCAGCGCCATCATCCGTAGCCACCTTGAGCGATTTGAGTTCGATATCCGGCTTGATGCCTTCAGCCTGGATGGAGCGACCGTTCGGCGTGTAGTAGCGAGCCGTGGTCAGCTTGACCGCCGTGCCATTGCCCAACGGCAGAATGGTCTGCACTGATCCCTTGCCGAAGGTGCGTTCGCCCAGCACCAGCGCCCGGCGGTGGTCCTGTAGCGCTCCAGCGACGATTTCCGAGGCCGAAGCTGAACCGCCGTTGACCATGACAATCATCGGCGCTTTCTTGAGCAAATCACCGGCGGTGGCTTTGAAGGTCTGTTCCGAACTGGCGTCCCGGCCCTTGGTCTGCACGATGATGCCTTCTTCAAGAAATTCATCCGCGACATCGACCGCGCCGTTCAACACCCCGCCTGGATTATTACGCAGATCCAGAATCAGCCCCTTGAGCGGTCCCTGATTCTGCTTTTCGAGCGCCTGCAAGCCTTCTTCGAGATTCGGCGCGGTTTTCGCTTGGAACTGGGTGATACGCAGGTAGCCGAAACCGGGTTCCAGCAGGCGATCCTTGACGCTTTTCACCTGGATGACTTCGCGAACCAGCTTGATTTTGAGGGGCTTCTTCGCGCCTTCACGGAGAATAGTCAGGGTGATAGCAGTATTCGGCTTGCCGCGCATCCGGGCAATGGCGTCGGACAGCGCCATCCCTTTGACCGAGGCATCGTCCAGTCGGATGATGAGATCCCCCGCCCGAACGCCCGCTCGTTGAGCCGGGGTGTCATCAATCGGCGAAATCACTTTGATAAAGCCATTTTCCTGACCGACTTCGATGCCCAGGCCGCCAAATTCACCCGAGGTGCCGATTTGCAAATCCTGGAACGCCTCAGCGTCCAAATAAGCCGAGTGGGGGTCAAGATTGCTCAACATGCCGCGAATGGCGTTTTCCAGCAGATCCTTCTCTTGTACTGGTTCGACATAATCCTGTTTAACCGCATCGAGTACGCCGGTGAATGTGCGCAGTTCGTCCAGCGGCAGTGGATTTTTCGGCGGCTCCTGATCAGCCAGCGCCGTCAGTGAAACGCCCGCCAGCAAGCTCAACGCCAGCGCCAGACCCGGTCGGGTTGTAACACTCATTAGTTTCGCTCCGAAAATTTTGATAAGAGATCAGCAGAATTTTAGATCATTGGAAGGGTGCTTGCTTGAGACCATCAAAAGCACTGGGAAATTGCAGGATCGGGCGGGAATTTTTATAAGGAGCGGAGAGATAAGACTTTTACCGGGGCGACCAGACGATCGCCCCGGACGTTAAAGCGCTTACTTGGCTTTGCCCTGATTGGCGACGGCGTCCATCAACTTCTTCAGTTCCTCGGGATCAGCGAGGTAGTAGCTCTTGATGGGCCGCAGATTGGCATCGAGTTCATAAACCAGCGGTACTGCGGTCGGGACGTTCCGCTCAATGATCGCCTCATCAGACATGTCATCGAGATATTTAATCAACGCCCGCAAGCTGTTACCGTGGGCGGCAATCACCACCCGTTTGCCGGAGCGGATGGTCGGCACCAGTACGTCATGCCAGTAGGGCAGCACTCGATCAATCGTGGTCTTGAGGCTTTCTGTCCCTGGCAACACCCGGGGATCCAGGTCTGCGTAGCGCGGATCGTGCGCCGGATGCCGTTCATCGTTCGCCTCCAGCGCCGGCGGTGGAACGTCAAAACTGCGCCGCCAGATCTTGACTTGATCCTCGCCATGCTTGGCCGCCGTTTCCGACTTGTTCAGACCGGCCAGTGCGCCATAATGGCGTTCATTCAGCCGCCAGCTCCGATGCACCGGAATCCAGGCCATATCCAGCTCGTCCAGTACGGTCCACAAGGTATGAATCGCCCGCTTGAGCACCGAGGTATAAGCGACGTCAAAGACATAACCTTCTTTCTTCAGGGTCTGGCCGGCTTTTTTGGCTTCTTCACGACCTTTGTCGGACAAATCAACATCGACCCAGCCGGTGAAGCGATTTTCCATATTCCACTGACTTTCGCCATGGCGGATCAGCACGAGCTTGTACATTTATAGCCTCCTAGTGTCGGGATAGTGGTGGTTATTGAGCGGGCTGATCATACGCCGGGCGGGCCGGTTTCGCCAGTCGCAGTCTTTTCCAACATGGTATGAGTCTGGAGGGGGATGCGTATTTCCAAAGAGAAATGGGTCTAAGCGGTAGCGATTGGATCGATCATCCGGAGCATGGTGATCGATATGAACGAAGCAAAATTGACGACGCTGGAGCATCTCCGGCAGTTTCTCACCGGTACCACGGCGGTGGTCTTCAAACCCGGGCCGGACGACACACGTTATGCGCACATCGCCGATGTGCTACGACGTTTCCAGTATGCTGGCCTGAAGCGTGCGGAGAAGGGCATCGTCCTGCGCTACCTGGAGCGGATCACCGGCTATTCCCGCCAGCAACTGACGCGCTTGGTGAGCCGCTTCCAGACCCTGCGCCAGATCAAAAAGCACTACCGGTCGCCCAAGGTCGGTTTCGCCCGGATCTATACCGAGGCTGATGTCGTTTTGCTGGCCGAGACGGACGCCCTGCACAGCACCCTGTCCGGCCCGGCGACCTGTATCTTGATGCGGCGGGCGGTCGAGGTGTATGGCGACGCACGCTACAAACGCTTGGCGGGCCTTTCAGTAGGGCATCTCTATAACGTGCGCAAGCGGCTGGGTTATCGGGCTCGCCGACAACACTGGACCAAGACCCAGGGAACCTCCGTGTCCATCGGGGAGCGTCGCGCGCCAGCGCCCGATGGACGCCCGGGTTTCATTCGCATCGACAGCGTC
>JAIFNF010000131.1 GCA_020047885.1 Gammaproteobacteria bacterium
TCACCCTCGCCCGCCCCGACGCCCGCCGCGACATCGCCGCCTTCCTCTCCTACGCCATCGGCTGCATGATGGGCCGCTACCGCCTCGACCAACCGAGCCTGATCTACGCCCACAGCGGCAACATCGATTTTGAAAAGATTTATTTGGCCACGGACACACACGGAAGAAACACGGAAGAAAAACCAGAAGGGTCTTTTTCCGTGTCCTTTCCGTGTCCTTCCGTGGCTAAATTCCTGCCTGATCAAGACGGCATCATCCCCCTGCTCGCCACCGACTGGGGCTTCCCGGATGACGCCACCCTCCGCACCCACGAGTTCCTCCGCGCCACCTTCGGCGAAGCCACCCTCAACGACAACCTCCGCTTCATCGAAGAAGCGCTCGGCAAAGACCTGCGGAAGTACTTCCTGACCGACTTCTACAAAGACCACCTCCAAACCTACAAAAAGCGGCCCATCTACTGGCTGTTCTCCAGCGGTAAGCAACGCGCCTTTCAATGCCTCGTCTACCTGCACCGCTACCACGTCGGCACGCTCGCCCGAATGCGTACCGAATACACCATCCCGCTCCAGAGCCGAATCAGCGCCCGTATTGAGCAACTCGAAGGCGACAAGGTCAAAGCCACCAGTACCAGCCACCGCAAGCACCTCCAGAAAGAGCAGGACGATCTCAAGAAACAGCAGGCTGAACTTGCGGTCTTCGAGGAAAAACTCAAACACGCCGCCGACCAGAAAATCAGCCTCGATCTCGATGATGGCGTGAAGGTCAACTACGGCAAGTTCGGCGATTTACTGGCCGAGAGCAAAGCGATTACTGGCGGCAAAGACGATGACTAAACCACGGAGGAATCCCCATGTTAGCGACCATCACTGTTGAAGAAGCCCAAACCAACCTGAAAGATTTGATTCATCAATTGGCAGCAGGCCAGGAAATCATCATCACCGAGAACCAGCAACCGGTCGTCAGACTAAAGGGCGAACCCGTCAAAAAACGGCAGCCCCGTAAGGCAGGAAACTGTATCGGCATGATCAAAATCGTGTCCGATGACGACGAGCATCTGAAAGATTTTGAAGAGTACATGCCGTAATGACCACGATAACTTACGAATCCGATTTCTATCAATGGACACAGCAGCAGGCGGATTTACTGCGAAAAGGCGCATTATCAGCTCTGGATGTAGAACATCTCATTGAGGAAATTGACAGCATGGGTCGACGCGACAAGGGCGCATTACGCAGCTATTTATTAAATGTCGCCATGCATTTACTCAAGTGGCAATATCAACCGGAACGACGTGGAACGAGTTGGAAACTATCGATTGAAAATGGACGTGATCAAATCGCCTGGCAGATTAAAGACAGTCCGAGCCTGCGCCCACAATTAGCCGAATTACTGGCGGATATTTATCCAAGCGCCCGGCGTAATGCCGCGGGTGAAACCGGCTTGCCCTTGATCACATTCCCGAAAGCCTGCCTATTGACTGTCGAACAGATAACCGGGGACTGGTGGCCGGAATGAGCGACCAACACCCCATCCAGACCGCCCTCGACCGCCTCTTCAACACCGAAGGGCAACGGATCGTCTTCTGGAACGACCCCGACAAGGAATTTCAGAACACCTTGCCGTTCCTCATGCTGGAAGGCGTCACCGTGCTGCGGCTGGATGAAATCGGGGCCCTGGAAACCAAGATTCGGCTGGAACGTACCGAACCCGACGGCAAGTTCCTGCTCTACTCGCCCACTGCCGAACCCGACATCGAAGACGACTGGCTGCTCGACATCCGGCTCTACAGTCGCCGTTTCCAGGCAGATCGCGCCAGCATCCTGCTGCAAGACTTAGGGTTGACCGGCCCGCACCTACGCAGCTACCTGGCCGAACGCCGCGCCTTCTTTGACGCCAAAGACCGACTCCAGAAACTCAAGCATCTGGTCGCCCCTGACGATGAGGCCATTGACCTCGACCGCAAGATGATTGCCGTCGTAGTCAAGGCCGACCCGCCCGAACTCTTCAATATCGTGCGCACCCTGTTCCATGCCTGGACGCAAGAATTAGCCACGGACACACACGGAAGAAACACGGAAAAAGACCAAAAACTTCTTTCTTCTTCCGTGTCCTTTCCGTGTCATTCCGTGGCTGATCTTGATCTGGATATCGCCACGGACACACACGGAAGAAACACGGAAAAAAAACCAGAAGGGTCTTTTTCCGTGTCCTTTCCGTGTCATTCCGTGGCTGATCTTGATCTGGATGCGCCCCCCGCCGTCTGGGAGCAGATGGACAAGCTGAACCTCGCTGCGCCGTTCTGGGCGATGGTCAACGCGACGTTCGGCTACACGGAAGCCACGCCGACGCTGAAAAACTTCCTGCTGCGGTTGCTGCTCACCGACTACGCCCATCACCTCAAGGTTGAAATTTCGCCAGCACTCCGAGGTCTGCTCTTGCCCCCCAGTGGGCGAGCCAACGCCGTGGTGTGTCTGGCGCAGTGGCGGGATTCCAGCAGCAAGGTCGCCAGTTACGACGCCCTCTCAGCGCACGCTGCCGCGCTCCTGAAAATCGAACATCATCTGTCCACACTGGAAATCGACGCCCTGACCGAGGTGATGACCTTCCTCGCCGTGGAGCAACGGATCGCCAGTAGCCTGCGGGAACGTGTCCAGACCACCGCGAACACCATCAACGCTGATGAGGTGCGGGCGATTGCCACCCGCCGACAAGCCGGCCATTGGGCGACCTTGAGCGTTGCCGATTCCTCCACGGCTCCCCGGCGGGCGCTCCATGCGGTCTATGACGCGCTGGGGGCGGCGGCGGATTTCTTCGCGTTATGCAACCGGCACCCCCACGGCTTCAACTATCCCGACGCCGCCACGCTGTACCAGGCTTACGAGCAGGAGTTGTACCGCTTTGACCAACTCTACCGGCGCTTCAATGAGTCCGCCGACACCGCCGAGGAACAGGGTTGGAACATCGTCAAGGCGTTGCGGGCTGACCTCGAAGCGCAGTATGTCAACGGCTATTTAACGAATCTGGCGCTGGCCTGGGGAAAATTCATCGAACCGCCCGGTGACCTGCTGAACCACTGGCGCATCCCGCAGGTGCCCAACCAGTACCGCTTCTATCAACACTATGTCCAGCCGTGGCTGGAAGACAGCGAAAACCGCCGCGCCTTCGTCATCATCAGCGATGCCTTCCGCTACGAAGCCGCCCAGGAATTGATGACCGAACTCAACGGCAAGTACCGCTTCGAGGCCACTCTCAGTTCTCAACTCGGCGTCCTGCCGTCCTATACCGCGCTGGGCATGGCCAGTCTGCTGCCGCATCAGACGCTGACGTACCAGGGCGCCGATGTGCGGGTGGATGGCCAATCGAGCATCGCCAGTGAACGGCACCGCATTCTGCACACCGTCGGGGGTCTGGCCTGCAAGTACGACGATTTGATGGCGAAGAAAAAGGAAGCAGGCCGCGAGTTTGTGAAGAATCAGCGGGTGGTTTATATCTACCACGACACGGTCGATGCGATTGGCGATGACGGCAAAACCGAAGGGAAGACCTTCGCCGCGGTTCGAACGGCGATCAACGAACTGGCGGCACTGGTCGGCCACATCATCAATAACCTGAACGGCAACTACATCGTCATCACCGCCGATCACGGCTTCCTGTTCACCGAAACCGCCCGGGTCGAGACCGACAAGAGTCCGCTCAAGGACAAACCCGCCGGGACGGTGCTGGCCAAGAAACGCTACCTGATCGGCCAGCCGCTGCCTGATCACGATTCCGCCTGGCGCGGCTCGTTGCAGGTTACAGCGGGCATCGAGGGCGACCTAGCGTTCTGGATTCCCAAGGGTGTCAACCTGTTCCATTTCGTCGGCGGTGCACGTTTTGTCCACGGCGGGGCGATGCCTCAGGAGATCGTGATTCCCGTCCTCACGGTCAAGCATATCCGGGGCAAATCCGCTCAGGAAACTAGGATCAGAGCGGTGTCGGTTCAGGTGCTGGGCGTGAACCACCGCATCACCACCGCCCAGCATCGCTTCCAGTTGATCCAGATGGAGCCGGTCAGTGAGCGGGTGAAGCCGATCACCCTGCGCGTCGCCGTGTACCATGGGGAAGAAGCCGTTACGGACATCCAGACCGTGAAGTTTGAGAGCCGCTCCAGCAACCTGGATGAACGCAAAAAGTGGATCAGCCTGGTTCTCAAAGACCGACTCTACGATAAAAAGACGCCGTACCGCCTCGTACTCCGTGACGCCGACACCGGGATCGAACACCAGAGCGTGGACGTGACCATCAACCGAGCCTTTACCGATGACTTCTGAAACCACCCCCCACCCCAACCCTCCCCCGCAAGGGGGGAGGGAGTCTGACGGCGCTCCCCCTCCCCTCGTGGGAGGGGGTTCCTCGATGACCTGCTCAACCAGCACTTCCCCGGCAAGGTGGTCCGCAAAGACCTGACCAAATTGGTTAAGGAAGGGGCCAACGTCCCGGTGTACGTTCTGGAATATCTGCTGGGCAGTTACTGCGCCTCGAACGATGAAGCGGTCATCGCCGCCGGACTGCACACGGTCAAAAAGGTGCTGGCCGAGAACTACGTCCGCCCCGACGAAGCCGAGAAGGTGAAGTCCACAATTCGGGAGCGCGGCAGCCTCAAGATCATCGACAAGGTCACGGTCACGCTCAACGAAAAGCGGGATGTCTATGAGGCGCTGCTGGGCAACCTCGGCGTCAAAGGGATCGAAGTTCCCAGCAGTATCGTCCGGCAATTTGAGAAGCTGCTGGTCGGCGGTATTTGGTCTATCGTCACCCTGGAGTATTTCTTCGAGGCCGATCAGAAAGGCTCCCCGTTCCTGCTGCGCGACTTGAAGCCGATCCAGATGCCGAACATGGATCTGGAGGAACTGTTCGAGGCCCGGCGGGCGTTCACCGAGGCGCAATGGATCGACGTGCTGTTACGGTCCACCGGCATGGAGCCGACCCATTTCCCGGAGCGGGTGAAGTGGCACCTGCTGGCGCGGCTGATCCCGCTGGTCGAGAACAACTACAACCTGGTTGAACTGGGGCCACGCGGCACCGGCAAGAGCCACATTTACAAAGAGATCAGCCCGAACAGCATCCTGATCTCCGGCGGACAAACCACCGTCGCCAATCTGTTCTATAACATGGCGCGTCGGCAGGTCGGGCTGGTGGGTCTGTGGGATGTGGTGGCCTTCGATGAAGTCGCCGGTATCTCGTTCAAGGACAAGGATGGCGTCCAGATCATGAAGGATTACATGGCCTCCGGTTCGTTCGCCCGAGGGCGGGATGCGATCAACGCCTACGCCTCGATGGTGTTCGTCGGCAACCTGAATCAGCCGGTCGATACCCTGGTGAAGACCAGCCACCTGTTTGCCCCCTTTCCCGACACGATGATCGACTCGGCCTTCTTCGACCGTTTCCACGCCTACCTGCCCGGCTGGGAAATTCCCAAGATGCGCCCGGAATTCTTCACCAATCAGTACGGCATGATCGTGGACTACTTGGTCGAATGGCTGCGGGAGATGCGCAAGCGGAACTTCGGCGATGCCATCAACAAGCATTTCAAGCTCGGGCGCGACCTGAACCAGCGCGACACGATTGCCGTCAAGCACACGGTTTCCGGGTTGCTAAAACTGCTCTACCCCAACGAGGAATACGACAAATCCGCCGTCCAGCGCTGTCTGGAATACGCCCTGGAAGGTCGGCGGCGGGTCAAGGAACAGTTAAAGAAAATCGGCGGCATGGAGTTCTTCGACGTGCATTTCTCCTACCTTGACGTGGATCAGATGGAAGAGAAATTCATCAGCGTCCCGGAACAAGGCGGCGGCTCGCTGATCCCGGACGGCCCGCTGAATCCGGGCGTTATGCACACCGTCGCCACCGGTTCCAACAGCCATCTCGGCCTGTACCGCCTGGAAACGCAGGTCACGGCCGGCAATGGCGCACTGACCCTCTCCGGTCTCGGCTCGAATTCGGCGGCCAAGGAAGCGCTCAAAGTCGGCTTCGACTACTTCAAAGCCAACGCCCATCGGGTCAGCAGTTCGATCAAGGCCAGCGATCACCACTACCATCTACACGTCGTTGAACTCCACAACACCGGGGCCACGAACGCCATGACCCTCGCCGCCTTCGTTGCCCTGTGTTCCGCCGTGTTCGGCAAACCGCTGCAATCGCAGATGGTCGTCTTGGGCAGCATGAGTCTGGGCGGCAGCATCATCCCGGTGGAGAACCTGGCGGAGTCCTTGCAGGTTGCCTTCGATGCCGGGGCGAAGCGTCTGCTGCTGCCCATGGCCAGCGTCAAGGACATTCCCACCATCCCCGGCGAGTTATTCGCCAAATTCCAGACCGGGTTCTACGCCGATCCGGTGGATGCGGTCTTCAAAGCGCTGGGGGTCGAATGAGGATCGAGCCACGCAAAGACACGGAAGACACGGAAAAAAAGAATCTTCCGTGTTTTTCCGTGTTTTTCCGTGGCCAGGTTTGGAAGGGTATGGGACTAAAAGACCAGAAAATTTCAACTTTCAGCCTCGATGAAACCACCCGCCACGGCGACCCGCGCTCGCCCGCCGTGTTTCGCCTCATACAGCGCCTGATCAGCAGCCTTGAGCACCGTATCCAGGCCAGCGGCATGGGTCGGGCAGGCGGCGACGCCCATGGAAATTGTCACAGCAAGCACTTGATTCCGATAGGAAACGCGCATCTGTTCCCGGACGCCGTTGCACAGCTTCTGGGCGATGGTCACCGCGTCGTCCAGTGGACAGGTCGGCAGAATGATGACGAATTCTTCGCCGCCATAACGACAAACGACATCGCTCTCCCGGCAATTTTTCAGCAAATAGACCGCTAGTTCCTTCAACACCAGATCGCCAGCATCATGCCCGTGGGTATCGTTGAAGGTCTTAAAATGATCAACATCCAGCATCACCAGAGAAACCGAGGTGTTGTAGCGCTTGGTTCGGCGGATTTCCTGTTCGGTAAACTCTTCCATAAAACGCCGGTTAAACAGACTGGTCAGGGGATCGCGCATGGATTGATCCCGGAGGCGGTCTTGCAATTTGAGATTCGCCATGGCCAGACCGAGATTGTTAGTAAAAATGCTGGCGAGTCCCTGAACCGTATCGACTTGGGTCACCCACTCGGCGTGTTGATCCGGCAGCGATTGAATATGCAGGAGGCCAAGAACTTCGCCCTGGGCAATAATCGGTACGCACAGATAACCCAGGGGTTCATGAGTATTCAGATGGCTGCAAAAAAGCCGCTGGTTTTTATCACCGACGCTATAAGGTTTGCCTTTGCGGAGCGCCCAGCATTCATCCCGGCTAAACTCCGGTTCAATCCCGATGGGCGCCCCCCAGACTACGACTTGCTCAAACCGGTCTTTCGTCGCATCTAGCAGAAACAGTGCGCCACGATAACGGGGAAAGAACCGGCCTACATAATCGTCAATAATCGCGTAAGACTCACGGGTGCTGTGACAAACCTGCAAGAGTTCCCCGGTTTCCCGCAACAGCGACTCCTGGATATTGCGCTGTTCCAACTGACCGATGTAATTCGAGAGTTCCGCAGTGCGTTCGGCAACGCGCTGCTCCAATTCTTCCTTAATGCGTTTTTGCGCGTTTTCAGCTTGTTTTCGCGCCGTCACATCATTACAGAAACCATCGATGGTGGCGATTAAGCCCTCGGAGTCCGTGTACGCCCGCGCATTTAATGAGACCCAGATCATCGCGCCGTCGCGCTGCCGACACATGGTTTCAAAGCCCGTCACCGCGCCCGCGCCCGCCAGATTCGCCAGCAGTCGCTCCAGTTCCGAGTCTTCGATATAAACCCTGGCACCCACTTTAGCGACTTCTTGTAAGAGCAGATTCTGGCTTTCATAGCCCATCATCCGCGTCATCGAGGGATTCACCCGCAGGAATTGTCCATTGGCGGTCATGGTAAAAACGCCCTCGACCGCATTCTCGAATAGCAGTCTGAACCGTTCCTCCGAGGTCTGTAAACTGCGATTGGACTCAGAAAGCTTGTCCATGAAATCATTGTAATATTTAGCAAGCTGACCGAGTTCGTCCCCACTACTGGTCTGGATCCGACTGGAATAGTCGCCCTGTGCGCCTTGCGAAAAGCCCTGAATAATGTCCTGAATCGGGCGATTGATCGACGAACTGATAAACCAGGTGATCGGTATAGTGAGCAGGACCACGATGATCAGCGTGGCAAAAGTGGCATAGCCAATCGTAGTGAGCGGTTCGTTGAATTCTTCCAGATAACTGGATGAGGCAACAATCCAGTCAAACTCGGGGATATAACTGAATAAAACCAGTTTTTCCCGAGGCTCCATTTCACCGGGATTCTGCCAGGGATAGATAATTTTCCCGCTTTTTTTATCAATGATTTCTTTAATAAATTCGTGCCCATGAATATCCCTGGCATTGAAGATATTTCGGCCCTGCAGTTTGGGATGAATCACCAGAGTGCCCTTGCTATCGATTACGTAGGGATACCCGGTTTTACCGAAAGACACCGCCAGGATATCATTCCGAAAATCATCGACGTTCAAGAGCGATTTGAACTCTTCACGATAGGAAGAAACCGAAATAATCCAGTCCCAAGGGCCAAAATAGGTCATGTAGAGCGCTTTCTTGCGGGGCGCTCCTTCATCAGGATTAGCCCATTCGTATTCCAGATAACCTTCCTTGGTCTTGATTTGCTCACGGATAAATTCATATTTGGACAAATCCGTGCCATTTATTTTCGGATGTACCGCGAGAATACCCTTAGTATCCACACAGTAAATATAGCCGGTTTTGCCAATAGCCTGGGACAGCAGTATTGCCGTCGCCTTGCTTTTTGCTTCCTCCTCGCTGATATTTCCGGCCTGATAATCATCATAAAAATGCTGGATAATTTCGCGGTTTTTCTCAGCGACTGCCCGAAGATAATTCTTGATCGAGGCATCCGCAGCGCTCTTGACCATATTCATAATGGTATTCGTCGTATTGGCCAGTTCCCGCTCGGTGCTGGTCTCAATCGTCGAATGCACCACGATCAGAATAATCAGGTTGCCGATGATGACCGACGCCAGAAAGGTCAGTAAATAACCGAACAGCAACTTGGCGCGCAGGGACAGCGTGGAGAACAGGTTCATAAGCGGCGGAGCCGCTCCAGATAAACCTGTTCATCCGGGTCTACACCGTTTCGCTGGGCTTCCCACAACGTCTGGCCCAGACATTCCATCATCTGATGCTCAACGCGATGGGAGTCGCCCAGACGCTGGCAAAGCTGCTGATAGACTTCCACAATGCCCACGGGTCGATGGCCGCCCAGTTGCTCCTGAATGGCGATATGCATCCCCATGTGCAGGAAGGGGTTGGTTTCACCCATTTCCGGCAGATACTCGCGGCCCAGGGCGGTCTCGGCATCCGTCAGCGCCGACTGATATTCAGGATGTTCGCGGATCACCCCGGCAATGAGATGCTCCAGTGGTTCCAGCGGTTGCCCGGACTGGGCTTTGTCCCACACCGTGCAGTAATAGCGGCGCAGGCCGTCGCGGTCATTGCCAAACATTCAAAGCGCCTCGCTCTTGTCAGGGAATTCACAGAGATCGTGGATCGGGCAAGCGGCGCAACGCGGCTTGCGGGCCGTGCAGACATACCGGCCATGCAGGATTAACCAATGATGAGCATCCTGCCGAAAGGCTTCCGGC